>CAYVOE010000216.1:0-8630 GCA_964452795.1 uncultured Nitrospiraceae bacterium | reverse complement strand
ATCCCTGTCCGCGAAGTCATCGTCCTACCACGGGTGAGATTGCCGCGTCGCTCTGTCTGGGTGGCCAGAGACGGTATGCGTGAAGCCGACGTACACCCCCTCCTCTACGGACTTCCACATCGGGCCGCTCCTCACAATGATGGGGAGAGGCAGGCTCATATCCCCGTCCGGCGCAGTTCTCGCCGTCCTACGACGGGCGGGGCGGAAGCCGGTGGCGGGACCGTCCCGTCCAGTTGCCGCCTGGATCGCTGCGTATGTATCCCTTTCGGCCCCCAAATTCCTGGGGCGGGGGCGGAATGGCGGGGGCCGGTTTCGGGGTTATGCTTATATATCCAATTGATGGCCTCCGGGCAGAGGCTCGGGTATTGCCTTCGGTTGGCCGATAATGGAACTGTGCCCGCTCACGGGGTATTCATAAGCGAGGATTCACGGGTAACGGTTCATCAAGGAGGGGTATGTCTGCGACGGCAACGGCAGAGGGCCTGAACGCGGGTTCCGCGACGGCCATCGGGCGCCGCGGTCTGGCGATCCTGGGCAAGGTCCTGACCGGGGGGGTGGTCCTGGGCACGGCGTCCGCCTTGCTCGGGCGCTGGCACTGGATCCTCGACCTGGCGACGAGCTTTCCGCACATATACCTTCTGGCCGGTCTCGTGGGGATCGTCTGTCTGGTGGCGGCGCGGTGCTGGCGCTGGGCCGTGGTGCTGGCGGTGATCTCGGCCGCCAACGCCGGGGCCGTGGCTCCGTGGCTCGGCGTACCGCCCGCGGCCAAGGCCGACGCCCCGCACACCCCGCACCTGCGGGTGCTGACCGCCAACCTTCGCCACGGCGGCACGGACGTCGGCGCCTTCCTCGATCGGGTGCGCCAAGAACGGCCCGACCTCATCGCGCTGCAGGAAATCACGCCCAAATGGGTCGAGAAGGCCGTTCCCCTCCTGGAGGAATACCCGTACCGCGTGGTCGAACCGGAGCCGCGGGATCTCCGGCCGGCCCTGTTCAGCCGTCATCCCATCGAGGAATCGCGCCTGTTCTGGATCGTCCCGGACACGTTCGCCAGCATCCGGGCCGAGGTGAACGTGGAAGGGCAGACCGTGACCGTCCTCGTCCTGCACGCCACATCGCCCCAAAGCCGGAGTGAAGTCCGTCAACGCAACGCCACCTTCGACCGGATCCCCGAGCTCGTGGGGAATCTGCGCGGCCCCGTGCTCGTGGTGGGCGATATGAACGCCACCATGTGGTCCCCCCATTTCCGGCGCCTCATCGAGCGGGCCGGGCTCGAGAACGGACGCCGGGGATTCGGCATCCGCGCCACCTGGCCCACGCAACTCGGTCCCCTGGGCGTGCCCATCGATCATTGCCTGTACCGCGGTCCGGTGCGGGCCGTCGCCTGCCGCACCGTTCCCAATCCCGGCTCGGATCATCGGGCCCTCATCGCCGATTTCGCCTTCGTCTCGCCGGAGCCGTAGCCCGTCCGCGGGGCGGGGAGGACGGGGCCGCGGCGTCCGTGGTACACTCCTCCTCGGGGCGTGCGGAATCGCCCCGCAGGAATGTCATGCCGGAAACGCCGATAATCCTCGCCACCGTCAATGCCCGGTACATCCACACGGCCTTCGGGCTGCGATACTTGTGGTCGAACCTGGGATCTCTGCGCGAACGCGCGATCATTCGCGAGTTCACGGCGGAAACGCCGCCCTTCGAGATCGCCGAAGCCCTTCTGGCGGGCAACCCTCGCATCATCGGTTTCGGCGTGTACATCTGGAACGTGGCCCACACGACCGCGGTGGTTCAGGTCATCAAAGCGGTGCGTCCCGAGACGGTGGTGGTCATCGGCGGACCCGAGGTCAGCCACGAGTACGAAGGCACCCCCATCTTCAGCGCTGCGGACTACCTGATTCGGGGCGAGGGCGATCTGGCCTTTGCGGAGCTGGCCCGGGCGGTGCTCGAAGGGCGGCCGCCCGGAGAGAAGGTCATCGCTCCGCCGCTGCCGGACATCGCCGCCCTGGCCCTGCCCTACGACGCCTACACGGACGAGGACCTGGCCCGGCGCGTGGTCTACGTCGAGGCCTCTCGGGGCTGCCCGTTCCAGTGCGAGTTCTGCCTGTCCTCCCTCGACAAGCGGGTGCGCGACTTCCCGTTGCAACCCTTCCTTGCCGCCCTCGATCGGCTGATTGAGCGGGGCGCCCGCCGGTTCAAATTCATCGACCGGACCTTCAACCTGCGCCGCGACCGGGTTGAAGCCATCCTGGATTTCTTTCTGGATCGGTGGCACGACGGCATGCAGGTCCATTTCGAGATGGTGCCCGACCGCATGCCGCCCGCGCTGCTCGAGCACCTGGCCCGGTTCCCCGCAGAAGGGCTCCATCTCGAGGTGGGCATCCAGACCTACAATCCCGAGTCCCAGGTGGCGATCTCGCGGCGCCAGGACCTCGAAAAGACCGAGGCGAACCTCCGATTCCTGCGCGAACGAACGGGCGCACGGATCCACGCCGACCTCATTGCGGGGCTGCCCGGCGAGTCGTGGGAAAGCTTCGCGGCGGGCTTCGACCGGCTCGTCGCGGTGGGTCCTCCCGAGATTCAGGTGGGCATCCTTAAACGGCTCAGAGGCACGCCCATCGCCCGCCACGCGGGGCCGCGGCGGATGGTGTTCTCGCCCGACCCGCCCTATGAAGTCCTTCAGACGGATCTCCTCGATTTCGGGCAGATGCAGCGGATCCGGCGCTTCGCGCGCTACTTCGACCTCTACTACAACTCCGGCAACTTCCCCCGGTCGCTGGAGTTGTTGTGGCGGGCGCGGCCTTCCGCCTTCGACGCGTTCATGGCCCTGTCCGACTCGCTGTGGGCGGCTACGGGCAAGACCCACGAGCTGTCTCTGGCGCGCCGGGCCGAGCACCTCCACGATTTCCTGATCGACGCGGGGGTGGACCCGCCCGAGACCGTCGCGGCGGCCATACGGGACGATTTTCACCGTCTGCCGGGCCGTAAAGACCGGCTCGATTTCCTGGCCCCCGTCCCGGCGCGCGAGGAAGCGCGAAGGACGCGGGCGGGGTCGGAGTGCGCGCGCTAGGCGCTATGCATCCTCTTTCTCGGACTTGTCGGGGGCAAGACAGACCTGTTCCTGGCATTGTCCGACCCAACAGGCAGAGGCCGGGAATTCCCGCCAGGGCAGGGCGGCGTGACGACCGACAGTCCAGAGCGGTAATCCCGTCTTCTCCCTCTTCCATGCGCGCGTGCACCGTCCGCGCATAGCTCCGACGCACGTCATCGAACGAGGAACCTCGGGAAATGGGGCGCGTGTACTTCGGCGACATGGCAACACCCTCCGGAGGCCGTGTTTGCCTGGTTAAGGGGAAAAAGCCGCCAACCGAAACGCAAGAAAAACCCGAACCCGCCCATCATCGTAGAACTTTTCTCGATTGTCGTCAATGCATCATTTGGAAAGAGGCGATGGGCGGCACAACAGGACCTATGAATCCTCGTTTTCCGGGATAACCACGGGAAGTTCGATGCGGGAGGGACGGTCGGCGCTCCGATGCACGGTGACGGTGGGGTCGCCTTCGGCGGGCACGCGGGCGAAGGTGCCGTCGTCGTGTCCGGCGAGGGCAACGCGGAGGCGGTGGCCTCGGGGCACGCGGACCGACAGGGGCAGGAGGGGGATCCGCAGCGCGACGACTTCGCCCGGGGTCAGCGGGGCGGCGTCGGCTTCGGTAAAGGTGCGGTTCACCGGCGCGGGCCGATAGAGGGGTTCGGCGTCGCTCTCGCGGCGGAACCGTGCCCGGAGCTGGCCTTCCGTGAGATAGGTGACCTTTCCGTCGGGCGCCACTTCCTCGAGGTAGACGTAGAAGGCGCCGTCGGAGGCGGTGGAGGAGACGTGGAGGACCGCGACGGGATGGCCCGTGAGCTCCGTGTCCGCTTCGAGGGGAGGACCGGTGTACGTCAGGAGCCGGGCGTCGGCCTCGGCGCGATCGGGGTAGACCACGGGCTGTCCGAGCAGATGCCCGTGCCAGCGGTTGTGCGGCCCCGTGGAAGCGGAGAAATCGACGCGGTAGCGGTCGGCCCCCATCGGGGCGTTCGGCGGCGTCGTGGACAAGGCGTCTCCTTCGGCCAGGTAGAGGGGCAACGTCACTCCGGGCGGGGGCCACGATCGGGCGACCTTCCAGCGTTCTTCTCCGAGGGTGTAGTAGTAGAGCAGACGGTCGGGCTCGTCGCCGGTGTCGAGGCCCCGGACGTGGCGGTCGAAGAAGCGCAGCCCTTCGAGGTACTGGGCTTCGAGGGGCGGCTCGGGGTCCGAGGAGGATGCGTAGGGGCTGGCGTTCTCGCGGGCTCCCTTGCTCCACGGACCGATGACGCCCCGCACGGGGTTGCGGTATGTGTGGAGCCGGCGGAGGACGCTGTCGGCGCTGGCCCCGTCGAACCACCCGCCCCAGGCGAAGACGGGCACGCCCGAGGCCTCTACAGCGGTCCGGTGGCGGAACACCGTGAAATCGTCGATGGACCCCGCATTGTCGCCCACCTGTATCACCGTATCCCGGCCGTGGACCGTCCGGGCGAGGTCGTAGAGGTTGAGGTTGGCCCGGTGCTCTTCGAGGGCCTTGGGCAGCCGGTCGGCCCGGCCCGCCACGGGACGGACGCCTCGGGCCAGGGCCTGGGCGACGCGGCCCAGCTCGTCGGGGATCTCGTTGCGGGCCATCCGTTCGGTGATGTCCGACCAGCTCCGCACGAACCACTCGTTGAAGATCCCGCCCGGAAAGGCGATCTCGAGGTAGGTGTCGAACTCGCTGTACATGGGCATCACGGCTTTGACGGCCGGATGGCCGACGGTCGCGAGCAACTCCGCCGCCGTCCCTTCGTAGCCTTTTCCGTAGGCGCCTACCCGGCCGTCGGACCACGGTTGGCGGACGATCCAGTCCACGAGGACCCGGGCGTCTTTCCGTTCCGCCGGCGCCCAAGGGTAGAGGCGGGAGCCGAAGGACGCGCCCGTGCCGCGGACGTCCACCAGGACGACGGCGTAGCCGTGGCGTGCGAAAAAGGCGTGCCACGGGTCGGGCGGGAGGAAATGCCTGATGGGCCAGCGCACGTCCACGTTGCGCCAGAAACTGGTCTGGTAGAGGAGGGCGGGAAACCGTTCGCCTTCCTTGCGGTTGGGGGGAAGCATGACGTCCACCGCGATGTCCACGCCGTCGTCCATGGTCACGTATTGCGACAGGATCTCGACGTCGCCGGACCGCTCGGGCGTGGCGGGTCGGTAGCTTCCGAAGGGGGATGCCGCACCGATGCCTGTCGCCGTCCATCCCGCCAACACCACCAGAAGAAGCCGTCGTTGCATGGCAATCACAGGGGGTTCCTTTCTCCCTTGAGGTATTCGGGAGGGTGGGGTCTTCATGTCGCGGGCGCGGCGGGGCGCGCCGTCGTGCCTCGATCCGCCCTCAGACGAGGCTGTAGGACCAGCCCTGAGGGCGGCCGTCGCGGTAGGGCATGACGCCGTGAAATTGCCGGGGGTCGTCGCTGAACACCAGGGGCAGGAAGTGGCGGTCGCCTTCCCAGAGCGGCAGCTCGAGGATGCGGTCCACGTCGATCCATTCGAGGGGACCTTCCGGATTTTCGGCGAGGGGGACGCCTTCGAAGGCATCGATGCGGAAGATGAATCCGAACCAGTCCTCGCCGCCTTTGCCGAAGCCGGGCCAGTTCACGGTGCCGCGCAGGACGATGCGGGCGCACTCGATGCCGGCCTCTTCGCGGATCTCGCGGCGCATGCCTTCCACCACGTCCTCGCCCGGGGTCAGCTTGCCGCCCAGGCCGTTGTACTTGCCGAGGTGGGCGTCTTCGGGCCGCTTGTTCCGGTGAACCAGGAGGGTCTGGCGTCGGTCGGGCGACATGACGTAGCCGAGGGTGGCGAGTATAGGGGTATACACGAGGCCTTTCTCCGTCGAGACAACAAGGTTCATGCTATCGCGCAGGATGTTTGAAGGCAAGGCAGACGCAAAGGGCGGCTGTCGACGATTCCTCCTTGCGTTTCCCGAGGCGCGGCATATAGCCTTGTCCGGCGTTTGAGCATGCGGAGCAGGGCGAAGGCGCCGTGCCGACGGGCGGAACCGGGACGAGAGGAGAGGGCGATGACCATGAGCGTGGCCATGCTGATCGGTGTTGCGACCCTGGGGCAGGTGGACCGCTTCTACGGCGAGCCCGTGGAACTGCACGGCAACGCCCTCTACTTCACGAGCTGGAAATACGTGCGGCCGGGGTCGTTCCGCTGGGAGACCGATCCCGCCCCCAACGCGTCGGAAGAGGAGAAGCGGGCCGCCACCTGGCTCGAGGGCGACGCGGGGCGGCCGGCGCGCTTCGTGCCCCTCGACATGCCTCGCGGCATCCGGCTGGTGGCGCAGCCCGCCGAGAAAGTCCCCTTCGAACCGGGGCAGATGGCCGCCCAGGTCTTCGACGAGGGCAAATACAAGACTTGGTACACCCAGCACATTCCGCTGGAGCCCGAAGAGCCGCGCAGCAGCAAGGCGCGGATCCTTCCCGGCCACAACGGGGCCGTGTGCTATGCCGAGTCGGAAGACGGCGTGAACTGGACCCGGCCGCAACTGGGCGTGGTCGAGTATCTGGGGAACACGGACAACAACGTGGTGTTTCGAGGCGACCTCGACGGGTCGGTCCGGGGCTTTCACGGCGGGAGCGTCTTCGTCGACCCTACGTCCACGGACGAGCGGTACAAGATGATCTACCTCGGCATCGTCACCGACGAGGAGTGGGAGGCCTTCGCCGCCCGGTATCCCGACGAGGTGGACACCATGGCGCGGCGGCCCGACGTCGACGGATACCGCTGCGTGGTGGCGGTCTTCGGCGCCGTGTCGCCCGACGGCATCCACTGGAACTCCCTGCCCGAGCCGCTGATGATCCAGCACGCCGACACGCTCAACACCTGCTACTACGACGTCGAGCGCCGGGAATACGTGGCCTACGTGCGGACCTGGCAGGTCAATCCCCGGGTGCCCGGCTACGGTCCCGACGATTCCGACGTGTGGATTCCCGTGGGGCGTCGCTCCATCGGCCGCGCCGTCAGCAAGGATTTCCGCCACTTCAGCAAACCCGAGATCGTGGTCACCACCGGCGCGGACATGGCTCCCAGCCACGTGTTCTATCTCAACGGCAAGACCACGTTGCCGGGCATGCCGGACAACCACCTCCTCTTCCCCTGGATCTGGGAGATGGAGAGCGACGGCGGCTCGGTGTGGCTCTACTCGAGTCCCGACGGGCGGAACTGGTCCCGCGTGCCGGGGCCGCCCGTGGTGGGCACGGGCCCGGTGGGCGGCTCCGACGGCGGCTACGTCGGTGTCAGCGGCAACCTGCTCGAGTATCCCGGCGACAAATGGGGCATTCCGTACGGCGGCAATCCCATCCCCCACAAATACCCCGGCCGCGACATCCGCCAACGCACGGGCCTCTTCCCGGGCGTGCCGGGCGTGTCGGGCCTCGCCACGTGGCCCAAAGGACGCCTGGTGGCGCTCCAATGCGACGAAGAGGGCGAGTTCGCCACCGTGGCCGTGGTGCCGAGGGGCGACCGAATCCGAATCAACGCCAGCGTGCGGCCCACGGGGTATATCCAGATCGCCCTGCGTCTCTTCGACACGGAATCGGACATCCCGGGGCGTACTTTCGACGACGCGGACCGGCTCGTGGGCGACGGCCTGGAAATGCCCGTGACCTGGAACGGCGAGGGCCATTTGAACCACGACGGGAAGCCCCTGTACTTCCGCGTGCGCATGCGCCAGGCCCAGCTCTTCGGCATCGAGTTTTATTGATGTCCGGCGGCTCCGTCGTTGCGCGCCCCCGAGCCGCCTGCGGTTCCGGCGTGATGGAGCAATGCCGGGGGGTGGCAGGACGGTGACTTCGCACACGGGGGCGGCTGGCTCATGTGAGATTGCCGCGTCGCTCTGTCCCATCGCCCACAGACGGCACAGGCGGACCCGGCGTACCTGCTCCTCCCGTAATGAGTTCCACGGAGGGCCGCTTCTCGCAATGACGGGAGGGGGCTGGCTCACCGCCCCGTCCGACGCGGTCCTCGTCGTCCTGCGAGCGGTAGTCACACTCACATGGGCCCGTTGAGCGCAGTCCTCGTCGTCCTACGCGGGGAGGGGCATGGCTCACTGCCCCGTGAGGCGCAGTCCTCGGTCGTACGTTGGAGCGGAAGGCGGTGGCGAGATGCCCGGGCCACAAATGACAGGAGGCGGGGGATCTGTCATAATCGGCGCCAAACCGTTGGAAGAGGGGAGAGAAACATGATTCGATGGGCGCTGGGAACGATGGCAATGTGCCTGGCCTGGGCGGCCTACGCGGAAGACTTCAAAGCGCGCCACCCGGATACGCGGTTCGAGCCGCTGCTCCACAACAACCCGGGCCTGGTGGTCGACCTCGGCGTCGGCCTGTGGGCCTATCCGCTTCCGGCCGACGTGGACGGCGACGGCGACGTGGACCTGCGGGTGGCGACGCCGGACAAACCGTCGAACGGCGTGTACTACTTCGAAAACGTGGGGCCTTCCCTCGACGAGCCGTTCTTCAAGCCGGGGAAGTGGCTGCGCCCGGCCGACGGCAACATGACGGTCTCCTATCTCGGCGACGTTGACCGGATCATCGCC
>CAYVOE010000215.1:0-8662 GCA_964452795.1 uncultured Nitrospiraceae bacterium | reverse complement strand
GCGAAGGACCGGTAGAGGGGGGCGTCGTTGAGGAGGACGCACCCGTAGTCCGGCGGCTGGTACCCGTTGAGGGCTTTCAACAGGGTCGACTTGCCGGCCCCGCTCGGACCCAGGAGGCCGACGAACTCGCCGGGGCGGATCGCCAGGCTGACGCGGTCGAGGATGCGGCGACCGCCGCCGACTTCGCGGGTCACGGCGACCGTTTCCAGGCCGATGCGGTCGCGGCAATCGCGCCGCGTAATCCGAAGCCCGCCCGAAGGTTCCAGTTTGAACCGAAGCAGGGTCGAGCCGATGACCAGGGTGTCGCCCGGTTCGAGGGCGGCCTTCCGCACCCGACCGCCGTTGACCCAGGTGCCGTTGAGGCTGCGCTCGTCGACGACCTCGAGGCGGTCGCCGGCGCGCCGCACCCGGGCATGGCGGGACGACACGGTGGAATCGAAGGATAAGGCGATGTCGCTTGTGGGGTCGCGGCCGATGCGCCATTCCGCCTGGGGCGGCAGGGCGGTGGTCCAGGGCCGGTCGCGCCCGCTCTGGCGCGAAAACCGAAGGAACTCGGCATGGGCCGACCCGATGCCGATGAGGTCCCCTTCGTTGAGCGGCGCCGAGCCGTGAATCCGCTCGCGGTTGACGTATACGCCGTTGGTGGAGTTGAGGTCTTCCACGACAAAGCGGCCGTCGCCGTCCGCCGGCACCACGCGGCAGTGGCGGCGCGACACCTTCCCGCCCGAGACCACCACGTCGCAGGCGGCGTCGCGGCCCAGGGTCAGTCCCTCGGGACCGATGGCGTATTCCGGGTGCAGCAGCGACGGGCTCATGGCGATGAGATAACCCGCCGCTCGGGTCTCCCGCATGGCCGCGGCGCCGCCCATGGCCTGGGTTTGGTCGGCTCCCACAGACGTTTCCATAATCCTTACGGGGCCTCGGCGGGCTGCACGGACGCGGCGGCCGGGTTGGCGAGGAACGGATTGCCGTCGGGCAGGACGGGAATGAGGGCGTTGAACTTCTGCTGCATCTCGATGAGCCGCGGGATGGCCGGGGGCTCGAGGGCCTCGAACCGGGCGCTGTCGGTGCGGATCTGGCCGCTGCGCGACGGATACTCGAGGGCCACCTTCAACGCGTGCTCTTCGCCGTCGATGGGGACGTAGGACCGGATGACGACGACGTAGTCGTTCTGGAGCACGTTCTGGATGTCCTCGACGGTGCGCTGCATCTGGTCAAAGCTCTGGCCGATGGGGTAGTAAATCCCGAAGGAGTTGTTGGAAAGGGCTTCGAGGTTGCGCAGGTGGGACTGGTCCACCTTCGAATAGGCCAGCGAGTAGATGGGAATCGGAATGGGAAGACTGGTGATGCGGTTGTTGAGGTCTTCCCGCGAAAGAGCGCTGCCTTCGTCTTTGCCGTCGGAGAACACCACGATCGAGTTGGACACGATGTACTGGGCGTCCGTGGACTGGACCCCGCCCTGGGAGGCCATGGCGGACATCTGCATGGCGGCGGCGATGGTGTCGTAGAGGCGGGTGGTGTTGCCGTCGCAGCGGATGTCGGCGAGGCGACGGCCCAGGGCTTCCTTATCGCGCTCGAAGGCGGAGATCTGCTCGTAACCCTGGTCGGTGTCGCGGATGGCGAGGATGGCCACCTGATCCTGGGGGCGCTTGCTGTCGATGTAGCGGGCGGCGGCTTTGAGGGCCGCGGTGAAGGGCTCGCCCGCCATGGTCTTGCTGCAGTCGATGACGATGACCGACCGGATGCCTTCTTCGCGGTTGGCGATGGACTGGATGCGGTACTGGTTCTTCTTGGGGTCGTAGGACCGGCCCTTCACCATGACGCCGATGTTGAGCTCGTTGAGGTTGACGAGGGGGCGCTTGTTCTGGTCGAAGGTGCGGAAGTACACCTGAACGAAGGGGTAGAGCCCCGACTCGACGTGGAAAATCTTGAGGCCGAAGCCGTCCAGGCTGGTCGAGGCCGGAAGCTGGGCTCGGGCCGACGGCATCGCCGCGATCAACGCCGCGGCCAACACCGCCGCAACGCGCCCTGCCGCCCGGGGAAAATTATGGAAAGCACACCTCATCCCTCGACCTCCTTATGCCCGCGCCGTTGCGGCGCTCGACTCTTGCCTTCACTCGGTGCCTGCGCCGGCGCGCAGACACGTCACCCATAGCCTTCGCTCCCGCGGCACGGCCCCGGGGCCTGAGGATTGTAGGGTGCAACCCCCGGTCGATACAACCTTTGCGTCGTCGCCGCGCCGTGGCGGGTAAGCCGGACACAGGGACAACAGGACAGGCTCGGAACCGGCTAGGGGCGAAGAAGGGCTTCCTTCAGGGCGTCGGGCGTCACCACGGGGGCGTCGCAGGTGAAGTTGCGGCACACGTAGGCGGCGGCCTGGCCGTTGATGGGGATCTTGCCCTGGAGCAGCGGGATGTCCCGTTCGAGCCGTTCGGCATCGCCGGAGACAGGGTCGATGAGGGCCAGCACGCGGCTCGGCACGAAGGTCTTGTGAACGACCTCGAGGAGCGCCCGCACGTCGGAAGCGTTCGGCTGCCCGGCGATGGCGATCTCCTTCGGAGGATGGAGGAGGAAATCGACGGCCACCATCATCTTCATGAAGGCCTGGGGCGAAGACGACAGGTTGACGTGGTTGATCCGAAGGAGCTTCTCGGCGCGGCGGGCGTAGTCGGCGTTGTCGCGGAGCCGCGCCAGCCGCAGCAGCGTAAGGGCCGCCACCGAGTTGCCGGAAGGCTCCGCGCCGTCCACCACGGGCTTGTTGCGGGCGATGAGGTTCTTGTGCTCGGCTCCGGTGAAGAAGTAGCCGCCGTGGGCGTCATCCCAGAAACGCTCGTCCATGCGGCGGATGAGTTCGTCGGCCTGGTGCAGGCGCTCGGGATTGAAGGAGGCCTCGTACAGGTCGACGAGGGCGGCGGCGAGGAAGGCATAGTCGTCGAGGTAGCCGGGCAGGTCGGCCTCGCCGGCGCGGTAGGTGTGGAGCAGCCCGCCGTCACGCACCATCCGGGAGAGGATGAAATCGGCGGCCTCGTTGGCGGCCCGGAGGTACCGCTCGTCGCCGAGGACCGCGTAGCCCTTGGCGAAGGCGGTGATCATGAGGGCGTTCCACGAGGCGAGAACCTTGTCGTCGCGGTCGGGGCGCACGCGGGTCTCCCGCACTTCCCGCAGGCGGTCCCGCAAGGGCTCGAGCCGGGCTTCCAAGTCCTCGACGTCCATGCCCAGTTCCTCGGCCACGGCCTCGGGCGGGCGCGGCACGTGGAGGATGTTCCGGTCGCCGTGGTACGACTCGGGCGACGAGAAGTTGCCGCCTTCCCGGACGTTGTAGTAGGTGCAGAACACGGCGGCGTCGTCGGGGCCGAGGATCTCGTCGACGGCGGCGCGGGTCCAGAGGTAGTAGAGGCCTTCCTGGCCCTCGCTGTCGGCGTCTTCGGCGGAATGGAAGCCGCCGTCGGGGTCGCGCATGTCGCGGAGCACGTAGTCGAGGGTTTCCTGGGCCACGCGCCGGAACAGGGGATCGCCCGTGACCTGGAAGGCCTCCAGATAGGCCTCGACGAGCTGGGCCTGGTCGTAGAGCATCTTCTCGAAGTGGGGCACCAGCCACGCGGCGTCGACCGAATACCGGTGAAACCCGCCGCCGAGGTGGTCGTAGATCCCGCCGAGGGCCATGTGGCGCAGGGTGGACGTGGCCATATCGAGGAGGCCGGCGTCGCCCGTGCGGGCGTGGCGGCGCAGGAGCACCTGGATCGACGCGCTCGACGGGAACTTGGGGGCCGAGCCGAATCCGCCGTAGGTGGGATCGTAGGTCCGTTCGAGGTCGCGGGCCGCCCCGGCCAGGAGGTCCGGGGTGAGCTCCTTCTCGGCGCCGGTGCGCATCTGCATGCTCTGGCGCACGTAGCCCGCGATCTCCTCGGCGCTTTGCTCGATGTCGGCGCGTCGGTTCCGCCAGGCCTCGATGACGCCCCGCAGCACCGTCTTGAAGCCGGGCCGACCGTACATGTCGCGGGGCGGGAAATAGGTGCCGGCGTAGAAGGGCTTGAGGTCGGGCGTGAGAAACACGCTCATGGGCCATCCGCCGCTTCCGGTGGTGATTTGGACGGCGCTCATGTAGATGTTGTCGATGTCGGGCCGTTCTTCCCGGTCCACCTTGATGTTCACGAAATGCTCGTTGAGGATGGCGGCCGTTTCTTCGTCTTCAAACGATTCGTGGGCCATCACGTGGCACCAGTGACAGGCCGAATAGCCGATGGACAGGAAGATGGGCTTGTCCTCCGACCGGGCCTTCTCGAGGGCTTCCTCGCCCCAGGGGTACCAGTCGACGGGATTGTATTGGTGTTGAAGAAGATAGGGGCTTCGGGATTCAGAAAGCCGGTTCGGCTGACGAGTCGGCGCTTCGTGGGTGGTCATATCGGACGAGCTCTCCTCGGTGGCGGGGGCGACGCTATCCGGAGCGGTTTCAGACGGGTCCGGCCCGTCGGCGCCGGTCGGCATCGCGACCCACAGCAGCGCGAGTACGATCCGGGCGATGCCGCGGGTGCGCGGGGGTCGCCGGAACGGAACGCGGAGCACGGATTGGTGCTGCCCCGTTACTATACGCATTTTGCGGCCCTCCGTGCCTCTTGGGGCCTGGCATTCCCTGAGGAACGACGAGGAAGGCGAGGCCTATTCCCCTCGGCCTTGGGGGACGACGGTCTTGACAGAAATCGGCAAAGGGTCTAAGGTTGTTTTCGTCAAACCGCGATCCATGTTGGTTTGAACAGGTTTTCGGGGTGGGGTGAATGAGAGCGAGGGGAAGCGAGGAGCGCTCTGTGTTCAACCGAGAACAAGGAGGTGCGCCGGGGAGATCCACCACGAACACCCATAATCCACTTGCCTGTCCCTGGGGATAAACTCATCGGTAGTGGACCTTTAAGGAGCCGGAATCATGCATAAACGAGGCTTTACTCTGATCGAGTTACTCGTCGTTATCGCAATTATCGGCATCCTCGCGGCCATCCTCCTGCCGGCCCTGGCCCGGGCCCGAGAGGCGGCCAACCGAGCTTCCTGCCAGAACAACCTCAAGCAATGGGGCGTCATCTTCAAGATGTTCTCCGGCGAAAACAAGGGCAAGTTCCCGCGGCTGAGCATGTACAAGCCGGACTACTGGCCCTACACCGCCGGGGTCGATTCGGACCAGCTCTATCCGGAGTACTGGACCGATCCCGCCATCGCCCGGTGCCCGTCCGATCCCGGCGGCGACTGGATGGGCGAGATCTGGTATGTGGAGCAGGATTTCCCGGCCCAGATCGCGCGCATCGCCAAGTCCGCGGGCGGCACGGAACAGCAGCGCCATGCCTGCCTGCACCTGAAGCTCTCGATTCCCATCTCGTATGCCTATTCGGGCAGTCATCTGATGAGGACGATGTCGCAGATGGCCGACTGGGCTTCCAGCGTGTACTACCTGGGTCTCGGCGCCAAGAGCTGGACCGTGGGCTGCAGCGACCGGGCCGGCTTCGGAGCCCCCGCCTATTCGGAACTGCATCCCAAAGGTTCGCTCAACGTGGTGGACCCGTCCTGCGTCATGGTCCATAACGACGTAAAGTACATCCTGTGCGACGGCATCCCCTTTGTCGAGCACGATGTCTTTGCCTTCCAGGGATCCAACGGCGCCCTGGACGACGACGGCCAGCCCCTGCCCAAGGTGTATCCGCGCTTGAAGGAAGGGATCGAGCGGTTCCTGATCACCGACATCAACAACCCTGCTTCCGGGGCCCAGGCGCAGAGCACCGTCCCCGTGATGTGGGACGCCTGGTCGGTATCGGGCACCTACCACACGACCTATGGAGCGCCCGACAACGGCGTCATTCGGTTCAACCACGTGCCGGGCGGCTCCAACGTGTTGTACATGGACGGCCACGCGCGGTTCGTGCGGCTCAACGAGGACGTGCCGGTGAAGGTCCAGGGGCTGCACCCCAATTCACTGGGGGGCCAGAGCTACCCGGGCCTCGTCGCCAATTGGGCGGCGGTGTACATGGGCAACATGGGCGGCATGGGCTGACCGCCTCGGATACCCGATTTGCTGTGGCGGGGGCGTCTGGGCGCGCCGGATGTCCCCGCCTTTTTCTGACTTCCAGGGAGAGTTATCGCACATGAATCTGAGAACCCGCGCGTGGAACCGGATTGTGGTCGGCATCGCCTTGGGTCTGATTATGGCGGGCTGCGGGAGTCCGGAAGTGGAAGTGGATTTTTCCGGCGCCGCGCCCGGGGCGGCTCCGCTCGACCCGGCGCTGCAAGGTTCCGTCAACATGCCGACCGCGGACGAGCGGCAGGCCATGCTCGAGGCGACCCGCATCGCCGCCGAGGCGGCTCGGACGGGCAAGATGCCGCCGGCTGAGCAGATGTCGAAGCTGACGCCGGAACAGCAGGAGGCGGTGCGGCGCGCCGTCGAGGCCCGGGGGGGAACCTCGCCCTGACGGGCTGAGGCCCGCGCGTGGGAACGCCCCGAAAGAGATGTAGATTCGCAGAGCCCAGGGTCGGCGTGCGATAACGAGCGTCACCCTGGGCTCTACCTGTGTATTACTTCGGCGGGTTCTCGCGGGGCAGGCTCGAGACTAGAAGACTTGCGGCTTGAATCCGTGGGGCAGTGGGCCTTGACAAGAGGAGAGGAGGGAACTAGGATTGTTCTTGTCAAACCGGGTCTGATATACGTTTGAACAAGAGGCCGGGCGTACGTGGCCATCTCGGGGTTGATGGCACGGCGTGGCGCGTGCAAAGCCTCTCGTTCGCTGGAAAAGGGGGGCGCGCAGAACAGATCAAAGCTTATCAGGAACTCATACCCTTTCCGTACCTCTCGGGGGAAAATAACTGGAAGTGGTTCACAAGGATCCGTAACTATGCGAAACCGAGGCTTTACCCTGATCGAGTTACTCGTCGTCATCGCTATTATCGGTATACTGGCGGCCATCCTCCTTCCCGCCCTTTCCCGGGCCCGAGAGGCGGCCAACCGCGCGTCGTGTCAGAACAATCTCAAGCAGTGGGGCGTCATCTTCAAGATGTTCTCCGGCGAAAACAAGGGCAAGTTCCCGCGGCTGAGCATGTACAAGCCGGACTACTGGCCCTACACCGCCGGGGTCGATTCGGACCAGCTCTATCCGGAGTACTGGACCGATCCCGCCATCGCCCGGTGCCCGTCCGACGCGGGCGGGGACTGGATGGGCGAGGTCTGGCTCATGGAAAACGACTTCCCGGCTCAGATTGATCGGATCAGCAAGTCGACCGGCGGCACGGAACAGCAGCGCCATGCCTGCCTGCACCTGAAGCTCTCGATTCCCGTTTCGTATGCCTACTCGGGCAGCCACCTGGTAACGACGATGTCGCAGTTTGCCGACTGGGCCTCGAGCATATATTACCTGGGCAACGGCGCCAAGAGCTGGACCGTGGGGTGCAGCGACCGGGCCGGCTTCGGAGCACCCGCCTACACGGAACTGCATCCCAAAGGTTCGCTCGCGGTGGTGGATCCTTCCTGCACCATGCCTCATAACGACGTGAAATACATTCTGTGCGACGGCATCCCCTTCGTCGAGCACGATGTCTTTTCGTTTCAGGGAGCCAACGGCGCCCTGGACGACGACGGCCAGCCTCTGCCCACCCAGTATCCGCGCTTGAAGGAAGGGATCGAGCGGTTCCTGATTACCGACATCAACAATCCCGCTTCCGGGGCCCGGGCGCAGAGCACCGTCCCCGTGATGTGGGACGCCTGGTCCGTATCGGGCACCGTCCACTCGCTCTCCGCGCCGGACAACGGGGTGGTTCGCTTCAACCACGTGCCGGGCGGCTCCAACGTGTTGTACATGGACGGCCACGCGCGGTTCGTGCGGCTCAACGAGGACGTGCCGGTGAAGGTCCAGGGGCTGCACCCCAATTCACTGGGGGGCCAGAGCTACCCGGGCCTCGTCGCCAATTGGGCGGCGGTGTACATGGGCAACATGGGCGGCATGGGCTGACCGCCTCGGATACCCGATTTGCTGTGGCGGGGGCGTCTGGGCGCGCCGGATGTCCCCGCCTTTTTCTGACTTCCAGGGAGAGTTATCGCACATGAATCTGAGAACCCGCGCGTGGAACCGGATTGTGGTCGGCATCGCCTTGGGTCTGATTATGGCGGGCTGCGGGAGTCCGGAAGTGGAAGTGGATTTTTCCGGCGCCGCGCCCGGGGCGGCTCCGCTCGACCCGGCGCTGCAAGGTTCCGTCAACATGCCGACCCCGGAAGAACAGCAGGCGATGCTCGAGGCGACGCGCATTGCCGCCGAGGCGGCGCGGACGGGCAAGATGCCGTCGGATGAGCAGATGTCGAAGCTGACGCCGGAGCAGCAGGAGGCGGTGCGGCGTGCCGTCGAGGCCCGCGCCGGCGGGGCACAACCCGGGTCGTAGGAGGAGGCCGCCCATCCGGGGACGGATGGACCGGCTACAGGTTGTGTCGGTACGCGCACCCTGACCGTCCCGAGCCCCCGCACACAGGCGACGCGGCAACCTCGCCCGTGGAAGGACCTGGAGGACGTCTAATTGCGGGCTCATGTGAGGTGATCGCTCCCGCCGCACGACTACCAGGACTGCGCTCACCAGGTGCATGAGCCATGTCCCTCCCCGTCATTGCGAGCCCCCAAGCGGCTTGCGCCGCCGCCACGATGAATGA
>CAYVOE010000214.1:4101-8700 GCA_964452795.1 uncultured Nitrospiraceae bacterium | reverse complement strand
AGTCTCGGCGGTCTCCTTCATCTTGCGCAGGATCATGGCCGAGATCTCGGGCGGACGGTGGGCCTTGCCCTGCACTTCGACCTGGACGTCTCCGGAGGAGGCGCGGGCGACCTTGTAGGGCACCAGCTTGATTTCCGAGCTGACCTCGTCGTAGCGACGGCCCATGAAACGCTTGATGGAGAAGATGGTGTTCTCGGGGTTGGTGATGGCCTGGCGCTTGGCAGGGGCCCCCACCAGCCGGTCGCCGTCTTTGGTGAACGCCACGACCGAAGGCGTGGTGCGATTGCCCTCGGCATTCGCAATGACCGTCGGTTCGCCGCCTTCCATAACGGCGACGCAGGAATTGGTCGTTCCCAGGTCAATGCCGATTACTTTGCTCATTTCCTTTTATCCTCCGATAGACTTCCTGCGGCAATTCATTCCGTGTTCGAGTGCGGGGGCGGGGCGTCCTGAGACCCGTTTGATTCGGTCGAATCGGGGGCGCCGGTGCTGACGATGACCTTGGCCGGGCGAAGCACGTAATCGCCCAACCGATACCCCTTCTGAAACTCCTGGGCCACGTTGTTGGCCTCCACTTCCGCCGACGCCATCTGCATGACGGCGTCGTGGACGTTCGGGTCGAAAGGCTCGCCCACCGAGGGGATGGGCTCGACCCCCGCCCGGCGGAGCACCTCGTGGAACTGACGGACGACCATCTCGACGCCTTCGGCCATGGGATCGGTCTTCTCGGCGTGCTGGAGGGCCAGCTCGAGATTGTCCATCACGGGAAGGAGATCCCGGATGAGGGACTCGGCGGCCCGCTGGCGCATCGTCTCGGCTTCGCGGGCCATGCGCTTGCGGTAGTTCTCGAACTCCGCGCGGGCCCGCAGCAGCTGATCCTTCAGTTCGTCGCGTTCCGAAAGCAGGGCCGCAACGTCCACATCGGGCACCATGTCGGGGAGTCCTTCCGCGGCCTCGCTCGCGTCGGACGGCCCATCCGTCTTGTCGGCGTTGTTCGCCTCAGCATCGCGGGAGGCGGCCGCCTTCGCCGCCGCCTCGAGCTTTTTTTCGAGTTCGGTCTTCTCTGAATTGGGAGTCATAACTCTATCCCGATACGTTTCCGCGGCCTGCTCGTGCCGAGGGAATACTTTACCCCAGGAGACTTGGTAGATTCCGGTCCGGAGCCCGTGGATGGGGCCGTCCGGCGTGACTCCGCCCGGGCGTTCAAGAACGCTCGGGCGGAGGAAGCAGCCATGAGCGCGTGGGTCGGGAGCGGACTGAGGCTACCCGGCCAGTCGCGTCAGGTGTCGGCCGAGGATGTCGGCCGTGTATTCGACGATAGCCGTGAGCCGCGAGTAAGGCATACGACGCGGGCCGAGCACGCCCAGAAGGCCGCCGGGCCGGTCGCCGATGCGATAGGGCGCGGCCACGACGCCGACTTCGTTGAGGGCTTGTACCCCGGCTTCTGAACCTATCATAATTATGACCCGCGGTTGACTGGCCACGAGCATCTGGGCCCGCAGCAGTTCCGCCAGGCGGTTACGCTCCTCCAATAAAGTGAACACGCTCTGAGCTTTCGATATGTCCTGAAATTCAGGCTGATCGAAGAGTTGGGTCGCGCCTTCGAGGAAAACCTGGGCGGGGCGCGGCGCCGGGACCTGTTCGAGAAGCTGCAACGCCCGTTCCGCCAGCAGACGCCTCTCGTCGTAGAACGACTCCAGGCGGGCCCGCACGGCCTGGGCCAACTGGGCGATGGCCACGCGGTGCAGCTCTTCGTTGAGGAACTGGTTGAGCTGCGCCACCACGGACTCGTTCAGGGTTTGGGGCATGGTGGCGGTGATCGCGCGCACCCGTCCGTAGCTGTCGGCCACCATCACGCCGACGCGGGCGTTGCCGATGGGGACGACCTCGATCCGGAGCACCTCCGCCTCGTCGTCGGGGGGCGCTTCCACGAGTCCGGTCTGCCGGGAAATCAGGGCGAGCAACTGGCTGGCCAGGCGAAGGGCCTCGTCGGCGTCTTCGCGGCGCGATGCGAATTCCTGCTCGATCCGGTCCTGTTCGGCCGGGGTCAATTCCTGGGCCCGCATGAGGAAATCGACGTAATATCGATAGCCTCGGTCGGTGGGCACACGGCCGGAACTGGTGTGCAACTGTTGAAGGAATCCGGCCTCCTCGAGGTCGGCCATGGCGTTGCGCACCGTGGCCGGGCTGAGATCCAGGCCGTATCGTTTGACGATGGCGCGCGACCCGACCGCCTCGGCCGTGGTGATATACATGTGGACCACGGCCTGCAGGATTAACTGCTCACGTTCGGTCAAAAAATGTTCGGGAGTCACGGCGTCACCTCACTTAGCACTCGATGTATCCGAGTGCTAACAACAACGGGAGTCTACCATACTTTATTCCTTCTGTCAAGAGCTTTCAAGGGGGACGGAACGGCCCGCCGGCCTACTTAAACCACTATAGCACAATGGGTTGAGAAGAGCGCGCCCCCGGGAGGGGCCTCTTCGGTTGACAACCCGCCGGCGCGCCGGTACCATCCGGAAACGGCTGTCTTCGGCCGGGTCGGGATCGAGCGCAATCGGGAGGTGTCTGGTCATGCGTGTGGGCTTCGACATCGGCCCGATTACGCCCGCGCCCACGGGGGTGGGGAATTACTGCTACTACCTGTTGAAGCACCTGCTGGCAGATTACGGTGACGTCGACTTCGTGGGATTCGCGTCGGGACGGCGGCGTCCGGCGCTTCAGGAGCTCGACGGAAGGCTCTACTACCGGTACATGCCGGTTCCCACGCGGGCGCTGTATCGGGCGTGGCTGAGGTGGGGTCGTCCGCGGGTGGACCGGCTGCTGGGCGGGGTGGACGTGTACCACGCGACCAACTATTTCCTGCCGCCGGTCCAGGCGGCGCGCCGGGTGGTGACGATCCACGACTTGGCCTTCCTGGTATCGCCGGAGCTGGCCAGCCCCCGCATCGTGGGACCCTATTCAAAGCACATGGCCCGATTTGCCGGGGAAGCCGACCATATCCTGACCTATTCGGAGGCGACGAAGGCCGATGTGGTGGAATATCTGGAGGTGTCGCCCGACAAGATCACCGTGGCGCCCATGGCGGTGGACGACGGGTTCGCGCTCGTGCCGCGGGAGGAGGCGGCGCGCCGGGTGAAGGAAACGTACGGCATCGACACGCCGTTCCTCCTGTTTGTGAGCACCCTCGAACCGCGGAAGAACGTGCCGACCCTCCTGCGGGCCTTCGCGAAGATCACGCGCTACTACCCCCATCGGCTCGTGTTGATCGGGTCGGTGGGATGGAACGCCGACGACATCTTCCGCACCCTGGACAAGCTGAACCTGGGCGATCGGGTCGTTCGGCCCGGCTTCGTTCCCCATCGGGAGCTGCCCATCTTCTATTGCGCGGCGGACGCTTTCGTGTTTCCCACGCTGTACGAAGGGTTTGGCCTTCCCCTGCTCGAGGCCCTGACCTGCGGGTGCCCGGTCGTCGCGTCGGACAATTCTTCGGTGCCGGAGGTCACGGGGGACGCCGCCCTTCGTTCGCCGGCCCACGACGCGGACGCCATCGCGGAAGACATCTCCCGGGTGTTGAGCAACGAGGCCCTGCGGGAAGAGATGGTGCGCCGCGGCCTCGCCCACGCCCGCCGGTACTCGTGGAAGGCCTGCGCCCGGGCCACATATAACGTGTACCGGAGCCTGGCGTCGTGAAAGTGCTCATCGAGGGGCTCCAGGCCGGGAACCGGAGCGGCACGGGGGTCTACACCGAGCGGCTTGTCCGGGAGTTGCCCCGCGTGGCCGACGACCTGGAGCTGGTCGTCCTTTGGCCGGCTGGTCTCCCCTCCCCCACTCCTTCCGACGGCCGCACGACCTTTGTACCGTGTCGGACGGGACACGGGTTTCGGTTCCTGGCGAGTCCGTGGACGCTTCGCCGGGAGGCCGGACGGCGCCGCGTTGACGTGGTCCATTACCCCGCGAGCGTGGGAAACCTCCTTCCCCTGCGCCATACGGTATTAACGGTTCACGACCTGAGCTTTCTGCACCATCCCGAGTGGTTTCGTCGCGATCGGGCCCTGTATCTGCGACAGACCGTGGCGCGGAGCGTGCGCCGGGCGGCCCGCATCGTGGCGGACTCGCGGGCCACGGCGCGGGACCTCGAGGAGCGGCTGGGCGTGGCGTCGGAGCGGGTCGACGTGATCCCCCTGGGCGTGGACGAGGCGCTGGCGCCCGCTTCCGAATCGGCACGGGAAGAGGCGCGGCGGAAGTACGGCCTGCCCGACAGGTTCCTGCTGTACATGGGCACGCTGGAGCCGCGGAAGAACCTGGTGCGCGTGGTCGAGGCCTTCGGCCGCATCGCGGACGAGTATCCGGGAGACCTGGTGCTGGCGGGCCGGTACGGGTGGAAGACGGGCGCGCTGATGAAGGCGGTCCTGGCCAGCCCCCACACGGCGCGGATCCACCTTCCGGGCTTTATTGCGGAGGAGGACAAGGCGGCGGTCCTGTCGGCGGCCGACGTGTTCGTGTGGCCGAGCCTCTATGAAGGGTTTGGATTGCCGCCCCTCGAGGCCATGGCCTGCGGCGTGCCGGTGGTAACGTCGGATCGCTCGAGCCTGC
>CAYVOE010000214.1:0-4091 GCA_964452795.1 uncultured Nitrospiraceae bacterium | reverse complement strand
CTGCCGGAAGCGGTGGGCGACGCGGCGGTGACGGTCCCTCCGGAGGACGTGGAAGCGCTGACGGAGGGCCTGCGCCGTCTCATCGCCGATACCGCCCGGGCGGAAGCGTTGCGCGCGGCGGGTCGGGAGCGGGCGGCGGCGTTCACGTGGCGGCGCACGGCGGAACGGACGCTGGAGACCTATCGAAAGGTCGCGGCGGCTTGAAGGCGCGCCGGGGCCCGCGTAGGATGAAGGCTCGTTTCGTATGACGTTGCCGCGTGTAAGCGTATAAGGAGACCGCATCGGATGGCGAAGTTTCTCGTCACGGGCGGGGCGGGGTTTATCGGCTGCAACCTGGTGGCGAGACTCCTGGAGCGGGGAGACCGCGTGGTCGTGCTGGACAACCTGAGTAGGAAAGGCACGGCGGACAACCGGGACTGGCTCCGGGAACAGGGGGAATTCGAGTTCGTCGAGGCGGACCTGCGCGACGCGGCGGCGGTGGAAGCCGTATGCCGGCGCCATCCGGATTTGGACGCGGTGGCGCATCTGGCGGGTCAGGTGGCGGTGACGACCTCGGTGCAGGACCCGCGCCGCGACTTTGAAGACAACGCCCTCGGCACGCTCAACGTGCTGGAGGCGGTGCGGCTGTCGGGCGGGCGTCCGCTGGTGCTGTACGCCAGCACCAACAAGGTTTACGGCGGCATGGAAGGTGTGGCCATCGAGGAGTTGGCGTCGCGCTATGCCTACCGCGATTTCCCGTCGGGCATCCCGGAGACCTTCACCCTCGATTTTCATTCGCCTTACGGCTGTTCGAAGGGCGCCGCCGACCAGTACGTGCGGGATTATCATCGGATCTACGGGATTCCGACGGTGGTGTTTCGCCAGTCCTGCATCTACGGCCGGCGCCAGTTCGGGGTCGAGGACCAGGGATGGGTGGCGTGGTTCGCCATCGCGGCCGTTCTGGGGCGCCCCCTGTCGATCTACGGCGACGGAAAGCAGGTTCGCGACTTATTGTGGGTCGACGACCTCGTGGATGCCTATATCAAGGCCGCGGAAAACCCGGACCGCGTGGCCGGGGGCATTTACAACGTGGGCGGAGGCCCGGAGAACTGCCTGTCGGTGTGGCACGAGTTCGGCCCGCTGCTGGAAGAGCTGGTAGGACGGCCCATCGAGGTGACCTGGGGCCCCTGGCGCCCGGGCGATCAGCCGGTGTACGTGAGCGACATCCGGAAGGTGAAGGAAGACCTCGGCTGGGAACCCCGGACGCCGGTGCGTCGGGGGATCGAGCAATTGGTGGAATGGGTGAAGCAACACCGGGCGCTCTTCGAGCGCCTGTTCCCGGCCCCGGGTCCCGTGGCGCCGGCTCGTTAGGGCGATTGCCGTAAGCGATGCAGGCAATCGCGCGGGGAAGAGCCGATGGGGCGGTCCCGGACGCAGGGATGGAAATCGAAGCATTCTTTAACGTAGGAGCGGGGAGATGTATATCGCGTTGTGTCTGGCGCTGGTTCATGCGGCGGGGGACGGAGTGGAACGGTTTGAGGACGTGGAGTTCCGGCGGGGGTTCGTCCTGTCGGCGGCCAGCAGCATGGGTGGGAAGGTTGAACTCGGTATCCTCCGCATGAGCGACGACCCGGACGCCGGAAAGCCGGGATGGCGCCTCGCCCAGTGGGGCACGCGCCACCTCTTGGAGCCGGGAACCGTTACGCCGTCCGAGTCGGGCGTCTGGGAAGCGACCACGCCGGGCAAGCGGGTCCGGATCGAGCGGTCGCCCGAAGGCGAGCCGACGGTGCTTCTGGAGGGCCTCGCCATCACGGAGTACGCGGGGGAAATGCGTGAGTCCGGCGAGCCCTGGCCTCACTTGCTCATCGAGCAGGGATTCAAGGACCCGATCCGGATGGGCGACGCGGCCCGCGTCCCCTTTACCCTCGAGTTTCGTGTCCCGTACTGCAAGGCGGCGCCGTGGGCGGAAGGCAAGCTCGACCCGGGCCGACACACGGCGCAGGTCTCGGCCTATTGGACGGTCCACAACAGGACCGCGGACAGCCCCGACCACGACGAAATGATCTGGTTCGGCATCCCCCTCTTCGATGTCCGGAACGAGATCCCGCCGCCCCACTCCGCCCTGGACACGGCGGTGCCGAACGGCAAGTTCATTTGCTCGATCGACAGCCGGCGCTTTTTCGAAGGGAACACGGGCGACGGCGAGTGGCGCACCCTCGAGGTCGACCTGGTGCCCCTGCTGCGCGAGGCCCTGCGCATTTCCCAGGAGCACGGGTACATGAAGGAGACGCGGCTCGAGGACCTGGCGCTGACGAGCTTTAACCTGGGCTGGGAGATTCCGGGCCCCTACGACGCGGCTTTTGAAGTACGGGGGCTGTCGTTGAAGACGGTGGGCCGCTAATCCGGCTCCGGCTGAGGCAGGTGATAGGTTACGCGGCCCTGATCGGTGACGGTGATAACACCGCGCTCGACGAGCTCGTTGACGACGGCATCGACGTCGTCGTCTTCGAGCCGGGCCCGTGACTGAGACTTGATGCTCCGGCGCAGGGTCGTGATGGTGCGCGGCCGAGAGGCCTTGAGGCGAACGAGATCGCGAATCACGGCATCCACGCGCTCGGAGGCCTCCGCCGTCGCCTTGGCGGTCTTGATCCCGGGTATCTCGGCGATGGACGCGCACCGGACGCACTCGACCTTCTGTGCGTTGAGGTGTTTGACGAGGGGTCCGAACCCGGAATCGCCCGATATGATGTAGAAGCAGGACTCGGGGGCTTCGGCGGCGAGACGTCCGATGTAGTATGCGATGTGGAAATCGAGGGCGTTCTTGCCGTTGCCCTCGATTTGGATGTACTCGGCGTCGGAGCCCAGAGCCTGGAGTGCTCGGGCGGTTTCGACGGAGATCTTGGTCTGGTTCTTGCCCAGAAAGACCTTGACCTTGAACCGTCCGCCGTTCAACAGGCTGAGATTGTCCGGCTGGACGTTCTCGAAATCGACCAATACGTAGTGTTCTGTGTTCTTCTGTGTAGTCAAGCTACCCACTTCCCCTGTTATGCCGCGGCCCTCGGGGCCTATGTTCCCCGTTATCGATTAGGGTGGTCCCCGTCCTCCCCGGTACATGAATTATAACGGAAACAGGGATGGCGAGCCGCGAATCGCTTTGAAAAACTATCCACTATGACGGGTCGTTTGTGCAAGTGGACGCGGAACGGTCCCTTTCGCGCTCACGGCTGGGGCGCGGGATCGGCGGGGGCGGGTACCGTGGCGAGGGGCGCCAGGACGGGGGCCGGTGCGCAGGCGTCGAGGGGCACTTTCATGCGGGTGAGCTCGTCGGCCTCGGCCATGGCCGCGGCGAAGGTGGGCGTGGGGAATCGGTTGTGGAGGGGGCTCAACCGAGCGCCCGTCTCGGTGCAGCGGAGGAAGAGCCAGGCCAGGGGCCGGCCGACCGTGCTCATGGGAACGGCGCGCCGGAACTCGTCGAGCCCGTTCTCGTCCCACGCGCCGAGGAGCCCGGTGAGAAAGAAGTAAGGCGGCAGGGCTGCGATAAGGCCGACGGCCAGGAGCCACCCGCTGTGCCACTTGTCGGGTTCCCAGTAGACGTTTCCGAAGGCCCGGAGCGCGAAGTAGAGGACGACGGCGGCCGCCAGCGGGGCGAAGGTGGATTGCCACCAGTTCATCTCGATGCCTCGGATCTGTTTGCGGAGGAAGATGAGGCTGACGAGGCCTTTGAGCGGCAGGGCCACCATGTAGGCGAAGACGAGCGAGAAGGCCTGCAGGTAGGGCGCCAGGATGAACATAAGGAGGATGCGGACGCCCTGCTCGACCACCATGGCGATGAGGGAAAGGCCGGGTCGGCCGATGCCCACGAGGGCGGAGTCGCAGGTCCAGACCACGCCGGTGAGGAAGGCCCAGACGGCGAACCAGCGTATCCACACCGCGGCCTGGGCGTATTGTTCGCCCAGGGTGCCGAGGATGAAGCGGTCGCCGACGGCGAAGAGGACCACCATGAGAAAGGCGGCGATGAGCTGCCCCCACTTGATGCACTGGGTCACATAATAGCGGCAGAGCTGGAGCTTCCCGGAGGAGTAGGCCTCGGACAAGCTGTTGAGCAGGGAGTT
>CAYVOE010000213.1:0-8823 GCA_964452795.1 uncultured Nitrospiraceae bacterium | reverse complement strand
GGTGCCCGTGCTGCGGCTGGCCGACGGGACATGGTGCCCCGGCTACTCGGGCATGCTGTACTGTTTCGGACCCATCGGCGAGCTCATTCCGGGAGAGAACGCGAGCTGGGCCTACGACGTCGAGCTGGGCGCGCATCATCTGGCGGCCCTCGGCGTGCTGGACCCCGATTCGCCCCAGGTCACCCGGATGGCCAACCACATGGAAGACGACTCCTTCCTCCGTTCGGGCTGGGGCGACTATCCCGCGGAACGGAACCGGGCCGACTGGTTCAATCTGGGCGGGTTTTCGAAGGTGCAGCCCTATTACACGCGCCTGGCGGAGGTGTACGCCCAGCGCGACGACGTCAAGCCCTTCATCCGGTCCTATTTCAACGCCCTGGTCAGCCTGCTGAGTCTCGAGAACCTTTCGCTGTGGGAGCATTTCAACAACTTCTGCGGCTGGAACAAGACCCACGAGACCGGCTACTTCCTGGCCCAGTCGCGCACCATGCTGGTGATGGAGCGGGGCGAGGAGTTGTGGCTGGCGCCCTTCGTGACGAACCGCTGGCTCGAGGAGGGGATGCGCGTCTCGGTGAACCGGGCGCCGACGGTGTTCGGTCCCGTGGACTACGCCCTCGAGTCCCACGCGGCGGAGGGCTACATCGAGGCCACCATCGCCCCGCCGGACCGCCGGCGCCCCGAGGCCATCGTCCTGCGGCTGCGCCATCCCGACGACGCGACCCTGGTCGCCGCCGAAGTAACCGGCGCGACCTCTTACACCGTAAACCCGGACGATTCGACCCTTCGCCTGATTCCGGCGGAAGGTCCCATCACCTTGCGCGCGCGATTTGCACAACCCGAACACAGGGCGGAGGCCGAAGGGTCGCCCGCCGACAGCCGGTAGAGGAGATAAGCCGATGCGGATCATGGCTTTTGGACCCCATCCCGACGATATCGAAATCCTGTGCGGCGGCACCCTGGCGAAGTACGCCGCCCAGGGACATGCCGTGGCCATTGCGGTCATGACGCGGGGAGACGTGGGCTCTCCCACGCTGCCGCGCGAGACCATCGCGAAGATCCGGGAAGGGGAGGCGCGCGCCGCGGCCGAGCTCGTGGGCGCCGAGTTTTTCTGGATGGGGTACGACGACGAGTTCCTCTACGACAGCCCGGATGTGCGCCGGCACGTCATCGACGTGATCCGGCAGTTCCAGCCCGACATCGTGCTCTGCCCCGACAAGGAGCACGATTATCACCCCGACCACGTGCGCACGGGGCAGATCGTCTGGGACACCCACGTCATGGCCACGGTGCCCAACATCGTCACCCGGCACGGCGTGACTTCCCGCATCCACGACATCTGGTACTACGACACCATCTCGGGCATCGATTTCCGACCCGAATTCTACGTGGACATCAGCGAGCACTGGGAGACGAAGGCCCGCATGGTGGAATGCCACGAGAGCCAGTCCGCCTGGCTCGTCGCCCAGTACGGCAAGACCGCCACGTACTATGCGGAGACCCAGTCTCGGTTCCGCGGTTTCCAGACGGGCTGCGAGTTCGCCGAGTGCTTCCGCCGCGCCCGCACGTTCCCGGCTACCGTTCCGCAGGAGGACCTCCTGCCCGGCACGCGGGCGGCGTCTCGTCGGCCGGACCTGTCGACGGCGGCGGTGGGCGACGGACGCGAATAGGCCCCAGAAACAACTTCGGGAAAGGGAGATACGGCGAATGCATCGAGTCTGCGGATGGGCGGCGGCTTTTCTCGTGGCCGTGATGGGCGTTTCGACCGCGCAGGAGTACATCAGCGACAATCCCGGCCTCATCGAGGCCTCCCAGCAGGGATGGCTGGTCTGGGGTTCGCACCAGGGTTGGGGCGACCTCGGCATCAACGTCCCGGCGCACCGGATCGGCGAAACCCCTCCGCCGCTGCGCATCGGCAGCGAGGAATACGCCAAGGGCCTCGGGACCCATGCCCCGAGCGAGGTCATCCTCCGGCTGGACGGACGGTACGCGCGGTTCGAGTCCGAGGTAGGGCTCCAGGCCGGTTCCGGCGGCAGCGTGATCTTTCAGGTCTACGTCGACGGTACCAAGGCCTTCGAGAGCGACGTCGTCCGGGCCGAGACGCCGCCCCAGCCCGTGAGCGTGCCCGTTTCCGGCGCGCGGGAACTGCGTCTGGTGGTGACGGACGCGGGCGACGGAATCAGCCAGGACGCGGCCAACTGGGTCAACGCGCGGCTCGTTCCGGCGGAACAGCCGGTTTCGGTGGAAAAGCATCGGGCCGACGCCGTGGACGTCGCTCCCTTCGGGCAGGTGGTCTCCTTCGACCCCGGCCGCATGGACGGCGCGCGGGCCACGCGCATCACCGAGTTCCCCGCGGAAGACGTGTTCCTCGACAGCGTGGTCGTTCCCGGTGCCGACGGGTCCTTCGAGATCCCGCGGGCGGAGGACGGCCGGGGCTGCATCGGCCTGCAGTGGCCGGAACGGCGCCGACTCGAGCGGCTGGAGCTGGCCTTTGTGGACGAAGCGAACGTTCCCGCGCCGGAAGGCGTGGAGGTGCAGGGATGGGTCGGAGAGACGCGCTGGCAGGGCGCGTGGGAACCCCTGGGCGGCGAGTTAAGCGTCGAGGACGGTCGGTGGATCCTGAGCGTGGCGGCGTTGCAGGGCACGCCCTTCGCCGCCGGGATCACCAAGGTGCGGTGGATCCTTCCCGAATCCTGCCGGCCCGGGCCCGTGCGGCGGCCGGCGGCGTTTACGGCGTCGCGGTGGGCGGAGGCGGAACTGCGGCTGGAACTGGAGAAACCGCAACCCGGTCGGACGGCGCAGATCGAGGTGTACAACGGCGAAAACCTCGGCGCGGAGGCCGGCGCGTCGCCGTACCGGCTGACGTGGGACTTGAGCGGTCCCCTTGACCTCGAGGTCCGCTACTGCTTTACGGAGGCCTGGAAATCGGATCGCACCGTGCTGCGGGTTTCGCTGCCGGATCAGGCCTTCGGCGTGGCGGTGGACGACGTGCTCGCCAACGACGCCATCTACGTGCGCGACGCGGGACTCTTCGCGACGCGGCGGCCGGCTCCGGTCACCCTGGCGGAGTACAAGGAGCGTGTTGAAGGCCGCACGACCGTCCTGGAGGAGGTTCGGAACCGGCCCGACCAGACCTTCGAGTCGGCCATGGAGCACATCTACAACCCGCTGCAGGACAACGGGCCCGTCATGCTTTCCCTGGCCCACCACAACGAGAAGTTCGTGGTGCGGGCGGGCGAGCGGCCCCACATGAACTTCATGATCCCGGAATGGGACAAGGCGGAGGAGGGGGCCATTCGGCGTCCGTCGCAACCGGACCACAACGCGCCGGTCATGGTGTACACGCTGCCCCACACGTTCATGCCCTTCAAGTTCCTGCCGCGGTTCGGGTCGGGCCGCCACGAGAACGCGAGCCGCACCCTGTACGGGGGTTGGCTGCCGGTGCCGACCACCACGATCGAAGAAGACGGCGTCGTATACGTCCAGCGCACCTTCGTGGCGCCGTTCCCCGCGGCGGCCGGCGAATCGGTTCCGCGGGCGCTGTGCGTGTCGGAGCTCACCGTGGAGAACACCGGGTCCAACGAGGCCGAGGCCTCCCTCGAGCTGAATTTCTTCGCCAATGCGGAAGAGGGCCAACCGGCGAAGCTGAAGGCCGGAGAGAACCGGGTCGCCGCGCTGGGGGAAGAATTCCTGCTGGCTTCCCTCGACACTTCGGAACGGGGGGCCCTCGAGGCGGCTGCGCGCGAAGGCGTCGTGACGCTCTCGGGCCGACTCGCACCGGGCGAGCGGGCGCGGTGCTTCGTGTTCATTCCGGGCTGGGACGCCCAGCCGGAAGAGGAGGCGCAATTCGAGGACGGAGACCGGCTGCTGAAGGAGACGAAGGCGTATTGGAAGGAGGTCCTGTCGGGGGCCCTGCAACTCGATATCCCGGACGACGGTTTCGAGAACATCATCCGGGCCTCCCAGGTCCACTGCCTCATCGCCGCCTATACCGCCGCCGACGGCCAATCCATTGAGCCCTGGATCTCGAGCATGCTCTACGGGCCGCTCGAGAGCGAGGCCAACTCGATCATCCGGGGCATGAACTTCATGGGCCACGCCGATTTCGCCCGCCGCGGCCTCGAATATTTCGTGAGCAAGTACTCGCCGGAAGGGTTCCTCACCACGGGGTACACCCTCGCGGGCACGGGATCTCATCTCTGGAGCCTCAGCGAGTACTATCAACTCAGCGGCAACGACGAGTGGATGAAGAAGAACGCGTCGGAGGTGGCGCGCGTGTGTCGGTGGGTGGTGGACCAGACCCACAAGACCCGTCGGGCCGGCGCGAAGGAAGAGGAGTTGCCGGAATGGGGCCTGATGCCGCCCGGCGTTCTGGCCGACTGGGGCCCCCTCGCCTATTACTATTGCTTGAACGGGTATTACTACGCCGGGCTGAGCCGCGCCGCCCGGGCGCTCCAGGCGGTCGGCCACCCCGATGGCGAGGCGCTCGAGGCCGCCGCGGCGGAGTTGAAGGACGACATTCAGCGGGCCTTCGACTGGACCCAGGCTCGGTCGCCCGTCCTGCCCCTGCGCGACGGCACCTGGAGTCCCGCCTACGGCTCCCAGGTCTACGTGATGGGTCCCACCATCGAGTATTACCCGGAAGCGGGCCATGCCTGGGCGTACGACGTCGAGCTGGGCGGCCATCACCTCATCGCCCAGGGCGTGCTCGCGCCCAACGGCGACGACGCCCGGTGGACCATGGAGCACATGGAAGACGTGCAGTTCCTGTTTCCCGGCATGTGTGCCTTCGATCCGCGGACGGATCCGTTCAACCTGGGCGGGTTTTCGAAGGTGCAGCCCTACTACGCCCGGAACGTCGAGATCTACGCCCTGGCCGACGAAGTGAAACCCTTCATCCGCTCCTACTTCAACACCCTGCCGTCCCTGCTCAATCGGGAGAACCTTTCCTTGTGGGAGCATCCCCGGGCGAGCCTGGGCTGGAACAAGACCCACGAGACCGGGTACTTCCTGCAGCAGACCCGGTTCATGCTGGTGATGGAGCGGGATCGAGAGCTGTGGCTGGCGCCCTTCGTCACCCAGCACTGGATGCAGGACGGCATGGAGGTCCGGGTCGATCAAGCCCCGACGCGGTTCGGTCCGGTGGGGTATCGCATCGTTTCCCACGCCGGGGAGGGCTACATCGAGGCGGAGATCGATCCGCCCCTTCGCGAGGCGCCGGAGGCTCTGGTGATTCGCCTGAGGCATCCCGAAGGGCAGCCCATCCGGTCCGTGACCGTAAACGGCCGGGCCCACGACGGGTTCGATCCGGAACGGGAATGCATCCGCCTCGATCCCGCCGAGGAAACGATCCGGATCCGCGCGGAGTACGGGCCCTAGACCCATCCATTCACTCGGTTTCGGCGATTCGTTTGGCGCCGGTCGTTCCGCTGTTTGGCGGTGGAACGGCCGGCGCCGCTTTGTGCGGCTCTGGATTGCCCGGCGTCGCATTGCTAATATGGCCCGATGGGCGGGCCGGTCGCGTGAGACCCGCCCTGCAGCGAAGTCATGGGACACGGCGGGGGCCTTTTGGAGCTTCCCCCGTCCATCCGGCCCGGGCTGCGTTCGGGTCGAGGAGAGAATGGCAATGGGACTGAACCGCAATCAACCGTGGACGCGGCGGCAATTCCTGCAGGGCGCCGCTGCGGCGACCGCCGGTCTGGTGGCCGCGCCGAACATTCTGGTGAAGTCGGCCCGGGCAGCGGCCAATGAACGCGTGGGCGTGGGCGTTATCGGGGTGGGATCTCGGGGGCGCTACGTCTTGAGCGCCTTCATGGCTCAGCCGGACACGCAGATCCTCGCCGTGAGCGACTGCTTCGCCGATCGGCGCCGGCAGGCCGCGGAGCAGGTCAACCAGGGGTACGGGAACACCGACTGCGCCGAGTACATCGACTTTCTCGAGCTGCTGGAGCGGCCGGACATCGACGTGGTGGCCATCGCCACGGGCGACAACTGGCACGCCGAGGCCTCGATCATGGCGGCCCGGGCGGGCAAGGACATTTATTGCGAGAAGCCCATGAGCGTCACCATCGCCGAATCGCGGGCGGTGGCCGACACCATGCGGCGCCTGGGTCGCATCTATCAGTGCGGCACGCAGCGGCGCAGCATCGGCAACTTCCGCTTCGCCGTCGAGCTGGCGCGGAGCGGGAAGCTGGGCCAGTTGAAAGAGGTCCATGCGGAAGAGGCCCACGGTTGGGATGCATTTAACTATGAAACCCTGCCGGCCGAGCCGGAACCGGCCCGCGAAGACTTCGACTGGAACCGGTGGCTGGGTCCGGCCCTGTGGCGACCCTACAACCACGCCTATCCCACCCGGGGCTTCTGGAGCAACCACGTCGACTTCAGCGGAGCGTCCATCACCGAATGGGGCAGCCACACCGTCGACCTGTGCCAGTGGGCCGCCGACGCCGACGACACCAACCCGGTGGAGTTCGAGCAGCAGGGCGATCGCTACGTCGGACGCTACGCCAACGGCGTCAAGCTGGTCATCCGCAAGGGACTTCGGTTTGGCTCGTGCCCGGTGCGGTTCGAGGGAGACGAAGGCTGGGTCGAGACCGGCGACGACGGGATCATCGAGACCCATCCGGCATCCCTTCTGGGTGAGCGCCGTTTTGAGGGCGGCTATCCTTCCGACAACCACGTTCGGGCCTTCCTCGATTGCGTGCAGACCCGGCAGCAGCCCGTGTCGAACGCCGACGTCGCCCACCATTCGATCACGGCGTGCCACGTCGCGAACGTCTGCAAGCGCCTCGGCCGGCCGGTCCGGTGGGACCCCGCGGCGGAGAAGTTCATCGACGACGAAGAGGCGGATCGGCTGCGGTCGCGGGCCTACCGCGAGCCGTGGTATCTCTGATGCCGCCCTCCGATGGTCGTACACGTTGTCCTATGGCGCACGTATTCAGGAAAGGCAGAGTCCCTGTGAACCGTTCGAATCGTAGCAAGCCGTTCCGGGCGTTGTTCGCCCTGGTCCTTGGCATATCGGCCCTGACGGGCCCCGCGGCCGTGGCGGCGGACACTCCGGACGAAGCGGCCCTGGTGGCCGTTCTCGAGAGCGACGCCGGGCTGGCGGAGAAGATCGAGGCCTGCCGCGGCCTCAAGCAGGTGGGCACGGTCGCATCGGTGCCCGCCCTGGCGGCCCTCTTGGCCGATCCCGAACTTTCCCACACCGCCCGCTACGCGCTGGAGTCCATGCCCGCGCCCGAGGCGGCTCAGGCCCTGCGCGACGCCCTCGGCAACACCGAGGGCCTTACCCGGGCGGGCATCGCCATCTCCCTGGGCGCGCGACGCGACGCCGAGGCCGTGGCGCCGCTGTCGTCTCTGTTGAAGGATTCGAATCCCGACGTGGTCCGGGCCGCCCTCGGCGCCCTGGGCCGCATCGCCACTCCTGAAGCCGTCGAGGCGCTGAAGGCCTATCGGGCCGAGGCGCCCGAGGCGATCCGAGCGGCCCTTGCCGAGGCCCTGCTGGCGGCCGGCGATCATGCGCTGGAAGACGGCCGTCGCGATCTCGCCCTGTCCGTTTACCGGGATATGGCTTCGTCCGAGTGGCCGGATTACGTGTGGATGGGCGCTTTCCGCGGAATCGTGGCGACCCTGCCCGACGGCGCGCCGCAGCCGCTTCTGGAAGCCCTCAAGAGCGACGATCCGGCCTTCCGTGGCCTGGCGGCCCAGTTGGTCGGCGATCCGAAGGTCGTGGCGGACGCGCGGGCCTTCATCGAGGCCCTGCCCGAGCTTCCCGCCGCGGGCCAGGCGGCGTTGATCCGGGGCCTGGCGGATCGGGGCGACGCGGAAGCGCGCGCCGCCGTGCTCGCGGCCACGGGGAACGCGGATCCGGAAGTGCGGCTCGCGGCCGTCCAGGCCATGGGCGTTCTGGGGCGGGCCGACGACGTGCCGGCGCTGGCGGAGCTGCTGGCGTCGGACGACGCCCGGACGGCCGAGGCGGCCCGGGCGGCCCTGACGGCCCTGTCCGGAGACGAGGTGGACGCCGCCCTTACGGCGATCCTTCCCGACGCTCCGGCGGACCGCCGCGCCTCTCTCCTCGACCTGCTGGCCGCGCGCGATGCCCAGGGCCTCGTGCCCCAGGCCGCGCAGCATCTCAACGACTCCGAGTCGACGGTGCGCATCGCGGCCCTGCGCATCCTGGCGCCCCGGGGCGGCGTGGACCTGTTGCCGGAGGTCCTGCGGGTGCTGAAGGAAGCCGATGACAACGCGGAACGGGCGGCCGCCGGGCGCACCCTCGCCGACATCGCCGCCCGCGGCGGAGCCGACACCCTGCCGCAGCTTCTCGAGGCCCTTGGGTCGTCCGACGCCGAGACGCGCCTGCCCCTGCTGCGCGCCGTGGCCCGGGTGGGCGGACCGGAAGCCCTCGACGCCATCCTCGCGGCGGTGCGCGCAGACGACGCCGCCGCGTCGGCCGAAGCGGTGAACCTGCTGTCGGGCTGGCCGACCCTGGACGCGGCGCCCCACCTGCTGGAGCTGGCCCAGGGCGACGACGCGAGCCGGAAGCGGGCCGCCCTGCGCGGCTACGTGCGGCTCGCGGAGAACCATCCCGAGGTTGCGGAGCGGTTCTCCATGCTCACGACGGCCATGTCCCTGGCCGAGCGGCCGGAGGAGAAGAAGCTGGTGCTCGGCGCGTGGCGGACCGTGACCACGCCCGAGGCCCTCGCCACGCTGCGTCCCTACCTCGACGACAACGACGTGCGCAACGAGGCCGCCGTGGCCATCATTGCCGTCTCGCGCGAGCTGGCGAAGAACGACGGCACCCGGGCCGCCGCGGCCGAGGCCCTCGAT
>CAYVOE010000212.1:0-8864 GCA_964452795.1 uncultured Nitrospiraceae bacterium | reverse complement strand
CCGGCGACGGCCTGGCGCGCATCGTGTTCCGGCCCGACGGCTCGGTGGACGAGTCGAGCCCCGAGTACGTCGAGCTTCGCGATGCGGTCGAGGTGCGCGCGGCCCGCAAACACCCGGCGCGCGGGTACGTGCCGGTGGAAACGTTCGAGGAGGTATGGTGAGAAATTTCGGGCTTCGAATTCCCGATTTTGGATGGGACCGCGGGGAAGCGGTTCGGAAAGAGCGACGGCGGCCGACCCAATCCGTTTGGCTTTTTACAACGGCCCGACCCCGCGTGTCCATCCAAGATCCGGACTCCGAGGCCCGCATTCGGAAGGCGCGCCAGGCGGGGTTCACCCTCGCCGAGGTCCTGGCGGCCATGCTGATCATGGCCGTGGTGATCCCCGTGGTGGTGGAAGGCGCGCTGCTGGCGAACCGCGTCGGGGTGGTGGCGGAGCGGGAACGGACCGCGGCCATTCTGGCGGACGCCGTGCTGACCGAGGCGGTGGTGACCGAGGGCTGGCGCGACGGCGCCCGGTCGGGCGATTTCGGCCCGGCCCATCCCGGCTTCGAATGGCGGATCTACGACGAGGCCTGGGACGTGGACAGCCTGCGCCGGATCACGGTGGAAGTGGTCTTCGAGGTGCAGGGGCGCCTTTACACCACGCAATTGACGACCCTGGCGCCGGAGGAGGAGTCGGACGCCGCGTCGCAACCGGAACCGGAACAGTCGCCATGAGACGGAACGCCGGATTCACCCTGATCGAGCTGTTGGCGGGCGCGGCCATCTCGGCCGTGCTGCTGGCGGCGCTGTACGGCGTGCTCAGCGGCGTGCTGAGTCTGCGGCGGTCTTCCTACGAGGCCCTCGACCAGGCCCTTCCCGAGGCCGCCGCGGCGGCGATGCTCAAGGCCGATCTCGCGGACATGGTGGCGCCGGCAGGGCTTCTGAGCGACGCGGTGTACGGGGAAGAGCGGAACGAAGGCGGCGCCCGCAGCGACCTCCTCGAGTTCTGCACGGCCCGGGGCGAGGTGAGCGCGAGCCGGCCCTATCCGGCAGTGCGGAAGATCGAGTACTACCTGGCGACGTCGGACGGATATGCGACGTACCCGAGCCTGCAGCTCATGCGGGCCGAGACGGGCAACCTCCTCGCCACCAACGTGGAAGACACGCGCACCGTGAGAAGCGTGATGTCGGACGTGTACAGCCTCGAGTTCGAGTATTACGACGGCGAGGCCTGGACCACGTCGTGGGATTCGAGCACGGCCGACACGGCCCTGCCCCGGGCGGTCCGCGCGCGAATCACCCTCGACCGGATGGAGCCCGGCACCATCGAGCGGCCCGCCCTCGAGGTGTTCTGCGAGATCGCGAGCGAAGCCATCGGCTCGTCCGAGGAGGAGGCGTCATGAACGTCTCCGACAACGGACGGCACGGCGTGGCGCTGATCGCGGTGCTGTGGGTGATCCTCTGCCTGGTGACGGTGGTGCTGCTGTTCGCGGAAAGCATGCGGTTCGAGTACCGCGCCGGGATGAACGCCGTGTCGGGCCTCCAGGCGGGCCAGGCGGTGGACGGCGCGCGCCGCTACCTGCAGGTCGTGCTCGACAGCCACTCGAAGGGCCGCGGCGCCCTGCCCCTGCCGGAAGACTACCGGGCGGATGGGGTGCCCCTGGGCGACTCCCTGTTCTGGGTCATCGGCCGGGCCGATGCCGACACGAACCCCGGGCGGGTCGAGGCCTTCGGATTCGTGGACGAAGGGTCCAAGTTGAATCTCAACACGGCGACGGCCGAGATGCTCGAACGCCTGCCCCTGCCCGGGATGACGCCGGAGATCGCGGCGGCCATCGTGGATTGGCGCGACGAAGACAGCGAGGTCGAGCCGGGCGGTGCGGAATCGGAGACCTATTCGCTGAAGAATCCGCCCTATGAATGCAAGAACGGGCCCTTCGAGACGGTGGAGGAGCTGCGGCTCGTCCACGGCGTGACGTGGGAGCTGTTGTACGGAGAAGACGTGAACCGGAATGGCGTGCTCGATGCGAACGAGAACGACGGCGACCGGTCCTATCCGCCCGACAACGGGGACGGTGTGTTGCAGTTCGGATTGCTGGAGTATGTGACGGTGTACAGCCGGATACCGAACACGGGCGAGAGCGGTCAGCCGCGGATCAACGTGTCCAATCTGGAGGACACCCAGACCCGCCAGCGCTTGACCACGCTGCTCGAGGAGAAGCTTCCGGATCGGGCGGGGGAGATCCTCGAGGCGCTCGGGGCCGGCACCGTGAACAGTCCGCTACAGTTTTTCGTGCGAAGCCGCATGACACCGGAGGAATTCAAGCTGATCGAGAAGGAATTGACCGCGTCGGACGGCGACTTTGTCGAGGGGCGGGTGAACGTGAACACGGCGCCCGCGGCGGTCCTGGCCTGCCTGCCGGGAATGGACGAGGCCCTGGCCCAGCAGCTCGTCCTCACGCGGCGGAGCAAATCGGTGGACGAGCTCGACAGCGTCGCCTGGGCCGCGGAAGTGCTCGGCGACGCGGTGGGCGACGTGGGGCCTCACCTCACGGGCGAGACCTATCGCCTGTCCGCCGATATCGCGGCGGTGGACCGCAACGGCCGGGGGCTCCGTCGCGCCTGGGTGGTGTACGACACCACGGGCGACAAGGCCCGGGTGATCTACCGGCGCGACGGGGGATCGCTGGGCTGGCCGCTGGGACCGCGCGACGAGCTACTCCAGACCGCCGCCCGCATGGGAGGGAGCCTGCGATGATGATGACGCGGCGTCCTCCGAGCTCGATTCTGGCCCTCTCGGTCGAGGCCGAGGGGATCGTCCTGTGCCGGGCGCGGCTTCGCGGCGACCGACTCGAGACGACGGCGCAGGGGCGCATCCCGGTGGCGGGCGACCTCCTCCGGATCGATCCGGCCGCGGCGGGCGCCGAGATCAAGCGTCGTCTGGCGGAGCTGGGCATACGGCGGGAGACCTGCGTGGTGTGTCTGCCGCCCTTCTGGGCCTTCACCTTCCGGCTCGAGCCGGAGGACGAGCTGACGGGCCCCGCCTTCGAGGCCTTCCTCGAGGCGGAGGTGGAACGGCGCTGTCCGGTGGGACTCCACGACCTGTGCTACGCCCTTTCCACACCGGAAGGGACCGCGACGCCCGGAACGTTCCTGGCGGCCGTGCCCCGGGAACACCTGGAAGCGGCCGAATCGGCCCTGCGCGCGGCGGGCCTGCGCCCGGTGAGCATGACCTTGAAGGGGTTGTCGTGGCTCGAGGCCCGGCCGGAGTTCGAAGGGCTCCGGGTGGTGCTGGAGCAGGGCTCGGCCGACCTGCTGGTGGCCCTCGACGGTCGGGTTCGCATCCTGCGCAATCTCGAGTGGCACGGCGCGGCGGACGCGGAGGAAGGCCTCGACGCGCGAGAGATTGCGCGCCAGGTGCGACTGACGCTGGGACGGCTCACGGCCGCTGAACAGGCCCGACTTTCGGAGGTTCGCGTATCCGGCCCCGACGAAGGGGTCCGGGCGGAGGTGGCGGCGGCGCTGGCGCGGCTCGGCCTTACGGTGCACGACGAACCCGATGCGTCTCCCGAGGCGCCGGAAGATCTCCTGGAGCGGGCGCGGCTCGCCCTCGAGGGCGTCCGTCCGCGGTTCGAGCTTCAGCCCCGGCGGCTGTCCCGCATGCAGCAGGCCGCCGAGCGGTTCTCGGCGCGGCGGACGCGGGTGCTGGTGGGGGCGGCGCTGGCGACGGTGGTCGTCGTGGGCGGGGCCCTGATGTGGCAGCATCGCCGGCTGTCGGCGCTCGAGGCCCGGTGGGCGGACATCGAACCCCGCGTGACCGCGATCCGTGAGCTGCAGGACCGGGTGCGGAAATACCGCTCGTGGTACGACGACAGCATCCCCAGCCTGAGCATGGCGCGGGACATCGTGGAGGCCTTCCCGGCGGAGGGTTCGGTGTGGGTGCGGGCCCTCGAGTTCAAGGACCGCGCCACCGCCACCTGCACGGGAAACGCCCGGACCCGGTCCGATTGGATGGAAGTGCTCGAGAAACTGCAGCGTCAGGAGGGCATACAGGACGTGAATGTGGTGAGTTCGCGAGGCGACGCGCCGTTGGAGTTCACGCTGACGTTGCGCTGGAACGGGAGCGGCGGCGGTGGACAGTGAACGGCGCAAGAAGATCCTGATCGTGGCGACGCTGGTTTGCGTAGGAGCGTGGGCGGCCGACCGCATCGTCGTGGGCCCCCTGCTCGGGGCGTACCAGGCCCGGGCCGACCGCATCGCGGAGCTCGAAGCGGACCTGGCGGAAAGCGAGGCCCTGCTTGAACGGGCGCCTTCGCTGGAGGCCCGGTGGCGCGAGATGCGCGACGCCGCGCTGTCGCCCGCGGCGTCGGAGGCGGAACAGGCCGTGCTGCAGTCCGTGAACGCCTGGGCGTCGGACAGCCGCTTCCGCCTCGCCTCGATCAAGCCGCGCTGGGTCACGGTGGACTCCGAGCACCGGCTGCTCGAGGTGCAGGTCGAGGGCGCGGGCGACATGGCGGCGCTGGCGCGGTTCATCTACGGCCTCGAGAGCGATCCGCTGCCGTTGCGCGTGGAAGAGCTCGAGATTAGGGTGGAAGACGAGGCGGCGGGTCGACTGGGGTTGACGGCGCGGTTTTCCGGGCTGGTCCTGGAGAGTTCCGCGGCATGATCAAACGATTCGAGCTGAAGCCGTGGGGAATCCGGACCGCCTGCCGGGCGACGATGGCGGCGTTGTTGATCCTGGCCCCGTCGACGGGTTTCGCCGACGAGGTGCAACATGCGCCCGAAGATGCGCGCGACGTGCCCGATTTCTCGGCGTTTCAGATTGTGGTGGACCGCAACATTTTCAGCCCGGCGCGGCAGGCGCCCGTGCCCGAGGCGGAACGACAAGCGGCCGCGGCCGAGGCTCCGCCCCCGGAATTTCGCGGCCGAACCCTGCGCCTCATGGGCACGGTGGTGCGCAACGACCTTCGGGTGGCCCTGTTTGAAGGAGGCGGCGCGCCGTCCGACGGCGTGAAGCCCGGAGAAACCGTGGCCGGCTACACGGTCGCCGGCGTCCGGACCCACGGCGTCACGCTCGACGGCGCCGGCGAGACGGTGGAACTGAGTGTCGGCGCCGGATTGAAGGAACAGGAAGACGGTCGGTGGTCCGTCGTGGACGCGGTGGCCGCCGCAACCCGGCCTCCGGAGCCCTCCCCCTCCGAAGAGGACAAGGGCGCGGAGGCGACGTCGGAGACATCCAACGAAACCGATGCGGGCGGCTCGAACGACTTGCTCGAGCGGCTGCGCGAGCGCAGGAGGCGAGAGTTAGGCCAATGAGAACGCGAATACATCCAATCAAGCACACGGGAGCGGCCGTCCTGCTCCTGGTCGCCTTCGCCGGCGCGGCGGCGGCCCAGGACGGCGTGGACGTGGGCACGCCCGGCACGGGCAGCCGCGGCGAGGCGACCCTGCGGTTCAATTTCCGCGACGCGCCCCTGGACACGGTGCTGGACTACCTCAGCGAGACGGCCGGGTTCATCATCGTGCGCGAAGTGCCGGTCGAAGGCCGGGTGGACGTGGTGAGCCACCAGCCGTTGACGGCGGACGAGGCGGTGAACTTGCTGAACACGGTGTTGAACGAGCGGGGCTACGCGGCCCTGCGCAGCGACCGCACGCTCATCGTGGTGAAGCGCGAAGACGCCACCAAGCGGAACATCCCGGTGAAGACCGGACGCGCCGCGGAGGCCATCCCGACGACGGACGAGATGATCACCCAGATCATTCCCGTACGGCATGCCAACGCGACGCAGCTTCTCGCGAACCTGCAGCCGCTCCTGCCGTCCTACGCGGTGGCGAGCGCCAACGAGAGCAGCAACGCCATCGTCCTGACCGACACCCAGGCCAACATCCGGCGCATGGTCCAGATCGTCGAAGCGCTGGACACGTCCATCGCGGCCATTTCCGACGTCAAGGTCTACGCCCTGCTCCACGCCAAGGCCGAAGACGTGGCCCGGCTGGTCAACTCGGTCTTCGAGAACTCCGACGCGAACCAGTCCCGCAACGCGCGAAACATGTTCCGCCGCTTCTTCCCCGGCGGACGGGACGGCGGAGACGGCGGAAACGACGGCGGAGACAGCGCGGCCCGGGAAGCGGCCTCGCGGGTTCAGGCCGTGGGCGACGAGCGCACCAACTCGCTGGTGGTCAGCGCGCCGGCCGATCTCATGCCCCTCATCGACACCATCATCGAGGAGATCGACCGGGTCAGCCCGCCGGCCACGGAGATCCGCGTGTTCCCGCTGATGCACGCCGATTCCGACGAGATGGCCCAGATCATCAACAGCACCTTCGAGACGACCAACCGCAGCGCCGGCTCGCAGAATACGCGGCAGGGGCGGCGCTTCTTCGGCGGCGGACCCGGCCAGGGAGGCCGCGGACAAGAGGCCGCGGGCACCCAGTCGGACCCGGCCGAAACGGTCCGCGCCGTCTCCGACTACCGGACCAACTCGGTGGTGGTGACCGCGGAAACGTCGCTGATGGATGAGATCGCCCGCATGATCGAGCAGCTCGACGGCGACCCGTCGCGGGAACAGAAGGTGTTCGTGTACAAGCTGCAGAACGCCGACCCGGAAGAAGTGGCGGCCATCGTGCAGGGTCTGTTTCCGGAGGGCAACGGCGGGGCCACACGGGCGCCGTCGCGGAACACCGGACGCAACACCACGGGTCGCGCCACCACGGGCGGCGCGGGCGTGGGAATCGGGAGCCGCACCGGGGGCTCACAGAACTCGTCGCGCTTTGGTCAGTAGGGATGGGTTAGGCGGCGCGGCGGAAACCGAGAAGGGGTAATATGCGCAGGAGTGGATTTTGGAAAGCGGCGACGGCGCTCCTCGTCGCGGGATGGGCCGCGTGCGCGCAGGCCCAGGTGGGCGCGGGCACGGCAGGCACCATCCTGCAGCGTCAGCCGGCCGGGCTCAGGGGGGACGCGCTGGTCCAGTACGACCCCGAGACGGGTTCGCTCATCGTCGTCACCGACGAGGAAACCAACGAGCAGATTCGGCAGGTGGTCGAGGAGATGGACCGGCCCGTGCCGCAGGTGCTCATCAAGGTGCTGTTCCTGGAGGTCACCCATTCGAACGACCTCGACCTGGGCGTCGAAGGTTTCATCCAGGAGACGGATTCCTACAATTTCAGCAACCGAGTGGATATCGAGCGGATCGAGACCGTTTTCGGCCTGATCAACCAGACCACGGGCGGCTTCTACCGGATCATCGAGGATGACCTCAACCTCACCATCGCGGCCCTGGCGCAGGTGTCGAAACTGGAGGTCCTGTCGCGGCCGTCCGTCCTGACCCGAAACAACCGCGAGGCGATAATCACGGTGGGCCAGGAGGTGCCGTTCATCCGAAACAGCCGGGTGACCGACACGGGACAGATCATCAACACGGTCGAGTACGAGGACATCGGCATCATCCTGCGGGTCACGCCCCACATTACCGAAGACGGGCTCGTGGCCCTGGACGTATTCCCCGAGATCTCGACGCTCACGGGCGAGACCGTGCCCATCTCGGGCCAGGCCGAGGCGCCCATCTTCGCCAAGCGGTCCGCCGAGACTTCCGTGGTGGTGCCCGACGGCAGCACCGTGGTCATCGGCGGGCTCATGGAAGACAACACGACCCAGGTGACGCGCAAGGTGCCCCTTCTGGGCGACATTCCCCTGCTCGGCCTGGCGTTCCGACGGAAGATCGACACGAAGACCAAGACCGAGCTGCTCATCTTCCTCACGCCGCGCATCGTCCAGGGGTCGAGCCAGCTCGAACAGATGACGATTTCGGAGCGAAGCCGCTCGAGGCTGATGCCCAAGGCCTTCGACGACGAGGAGGTTGACCGCTACATCTCCGCGCCGGAGGTCCGGATCTATCCGCCGCCCGAAGAGATCTATCTCGAAGAAGGGGCCTATTCCGAAGAAGCGATCCCCGAGCAACCGGCCTTCTCAGACGACGGACCCTTCGTGGCGCCCGCGGACAGCCCCCTTCCCGAAGGAGCGGAAGACCTCGGCGAGTACCGGCTGCGCCGCTGACGGAGAGACGCCTGCGGTGAAAAGGATACGAGGGACATGGTGAAGCGCAACACGGCGGCCTACGGTTTCCTGGCGGCGGTGGCCGTGGTGGTGTGCCTGTGGCAGGGTTTCGAGCACCACCGCACGCGCCGGGCGGCCCAGGCGGCCCTGCTCAACCGCGCCCTCGACATCTCGAACACCCTCGGCGTCGTCCTTCGCTCGCAGCGGTTCTTCGGAATGGTCTATCAGCCCCGCCTGGAAAGCGCCCTCGAAGAGCTCACCCAGTCGGACGAGCTGAAATCCGTGGCCCTGTTGTATGCCTCGGGCCAAGTGGCCGCCGCCGCGGGCGAGCCTCCCCGCATCGGCGGCGGAAGCCTGGTCCGAACCGGCGTGAGCTGGGAAGGGGACCGATTCACCGTGGTGAACCCGGTCGACCTGGGACCGGCGCCCACGGACGGCCGAGAGCCGCAGCCGTCCATCATCATTCCGGAGGGGGCCGAACGGGGGCGCTTTCCGGGTCCCCGAGGCCCCCGCGACGAATCGCGGGAGGATCGGCGGCCGGGCCCGCCGGGCGCCGCGATCGAAGGACCTGCGCCTTCTCCCGGGCCGGACGACGGATTCGCCCAGGCGCTGCCGCCTCCGCCGCCCCCGGCACCGGTGTCCGTGCCCGGCGCGCCCCTGGAAGGCCCGATGCGTCCGCCGCCCGCGGACGAGGCGGGACCTCAGGGTCCGGACGACGACCGGCGCGGTTCCTGGCGAACGCGGCGGCCGCCGGCCGGGCCTCCCCGGTTCGACCGGCCCCGCTGGCTCAGCGAAGAGGAGTACCGCGAACTGGTAAACCGTCAGGGC
>CAYVOE010000211.1:4919-8868 GCA_964452795.1 uncultured Nitrospiraceae bacterium | reverse complement strand
CCGGCTGGTGCGCACGAGCTTGTTGATCGTCTCGATCATGTGCACGGGGATGCGGATGGTGCGGGCCTGGTCGGCGATGGAGCGGGTGATGGCCTGCCGAATCCACCAGGTGGCGTAGGTGGAGAACTTGTATCCGCGCTGGTATTCGAACTTGTCAACCGCCTTCATGAGGCCGATGTTGCCTTCCTGAATGAGGTCGAGGAAGGACATGCCGCGGTTGGTGTATTTCTTGCCGATGGACACGACGAGGCGCAGGTTGGCCTCGACCAGCTCCATCTTGGCCTTGTAGATCTTTTCCTCTTTCTCCTTGATGGTGTCGATGAGCACGGTGATCTGATCGGAGTCGAGGCGGGCGTCCGACTCGATCTGATCGATCTTGCGCTGGGCCATCTGGAGACGGCGCTCGGCGTCCAGGAGGAGTTCGCGCTCGATGCCGAGATTCTTGAGGGCATTGGGCGACTTGCGGATCTGGTTGGCGACCTCGCGGATCTCGTCGGCGGAGTAGCCCACTTCCCGCTCGATGCGGTCGATCTCGTCCCGGGCCGTGGAGATGCGGCGCTTCAGGCTCTTGATCTTGCGGGCGATCTTCATGATCTCCTTGGTCTTGAGCTTGAAGGCGCGAACGACATCGGCCTGCTGCCCCCGGAACCCCCGGATGCGGTTCTGGAGGTTCTCGATGGTGCGCTCCGAGAGCCGACCCTTCTGCATCCGCTTGAGGCAGTTCTCGATCTCGGCGTCGCACGCGGACATCTGCTCCATGAGCTTGGGAAGGCCCTTGAGGAAGGCTTCCTGCTCTTTGGGCTCTTCGATGTCGGTGATCTGGGCAAAGTTGAGGCGGCCGGCCATGATGCGGGCCGCGATCATGTTGATCTCTTTGAAGGTATAGGGCGTATTCAGCAGGACGTCGGTCAGCTCTTGCTCGGCCGCTTCGATACGCTTGGCGATGGCGACTTCCTGGTCCTTGGTGAGCAGGGGCACGCGGCCCATCTCGCGCAGGTACATGCGGACGGGGTCGTCGGCCCGTTCGAGGCGCGTCTGAGCGGCGGCCTCCTTGCGGGCTTCGACCTTCTTGGCCTGCTTCTCTTTGTGCTCCTTGACCTGCTGGGTCTCGGCGTCTACGCGAAGGTCGTCGACGACGTCGATGTCCATGCCACTGAGCATGACCATCAACTCGTCGATGTCCTCCGAGATGTCTTCTCCCGACGACCCGGCGGGCAGAATGTCGTTGAGGTCGTCGTAGGTGAGGGCCCCTTTCTCTTTGGCGAGGGCCAGGGCCTTCTCCTTGGCCATCTCGAGATGCTTCTTGGGTGCGGCCTCAACCGTCGTCGTCTTCGTTGTCTTTTTGCGTGCGGCCATAAGTGCTCTTTACCTCAGCTATGCAGCCATCTTCGGCATAAACGGCTTTTCCGGCGTTTCCGCCGTCCACGAACCAAAATCCCGGAGGCGACAAAGCGCCGATTCAAAAGAAAAAATCCGATCTCCAGCAGTACCGTTTCGACCCGGCGGATCGCCTTCGGGCGTCCCGGCGGGAAGGGACCCATACATGCCGTCCCGTTCCGTCTGAACCGCCCTCGCTACAACGCCTTCCTACACAATCAGTTACAATTATACCGCGCGACCCGAACTCAGGCCGCGCCCACTTCCTCGATCGCCCGATCCAACTTCGACTTCTGCGAAATCAGCGCAACAATCCGCTCCATATCGTGAGAACGCTCAGCTTCGCGAATAGCTTCCTTGAGCCGAGCGGATTCTGCCAAAAGCGCCTCTCTTTTAAAGCGGATTATGCGCTTTTCGACCAGCGCCTCCGTCTTCTCGTTCCATTCAAGGGGCTGGTTGGCCGCTGCCGCATAAAGGGTGCGCGCCGCCTCGCTCTCGAGCCGTTGCAGCGCGTCGGGGCCCGGATCTCGAAAAAGCAGTTCGAGTATCTCGGGCAACGGCCCGGGATCCAGCGCGATCCCGTCGAGCTCCGCCCGGACCCGTTCGAGCAGGGGAGCATGGCCCAGGACGGCGGCGAGAAAATCGCGGTCGTCGAGGCTGACGACGGGCGCGGCGGGCGCCGGTTCCGCTTTCTGAAACCGGGACCGGGCCTCGCCCTTGCGCCGGGCCTTCTGAAATTCCCGCCGGAGCGACCACTCGTCCACGCGCAGCCCGTGGGCGATCTGCTGCAGGTACGCGTCGCGCCGCAGTTCATCGTCCACGTCCTGGAGCATGGAAAAAAGCTCCCGCGCCACTTCGGCACGGCCTTCGATGCGCCCGGTCCGGTCGCCATTCGCCTCGATATAGAACGAGACGAAGTCGGGCGCTTCTTCCACCTGCCGGCGAAAAGCCTCGGCGCCCTCGGCCCGGATGTAGTCGTCGGGGTCCTGTCCGCCCGGCAAAACGAGGGCGCGCACACTCAGTCCCGCCGCGGTGAGCAAGGCAACACCCCGGAGGGCGGCCCGTATGCCCGCCGCATCGCCGTCGTAGATCACGACGACCTCCGGCACGTAGCGCCGGATCAGGGCGGCCTGTTCGGCGGTCAGGGCGGTGCCGCAGCTCGCCACCACGTTTTCGATGCCCGCGTCGAAGCACCGGATCAAGTCAAAGTACCCTTCCACCAGGAGGGCCCGCTTCTCACGGCGCAGGGCGTCGCGGGCCTCGTGCAGGCCGTAGAGCACCCGGCTTTTCTTATAGACCGGGTTCTCGGGCGTATTGACGTATTTCCCGGGGGCTTGGCCCGTCAGATCCCGCCCGCCAAAGGCCACCACGTTCCCCGCCACGTCGCGGATGGGAAACATGAGGCGCTCGCGGAAAAAGTCGTAGAGGCTGCCGCGTTCCCCCCGGCGAACCAGCCCCGACACCTCGAGGATCTCGTCGCGGAACCGGCCCTTGCGGGCGGCCTCGAGAAACGTGCTCCATCCGCCCGGAGCATAGCCCACCCCGAAGCGCTTTACCGTCTCCGGTCGAAGCTGGCGCGAATTGAGGTAAGCCCGCGCCTGGCCGCCTCTTCGTTCGTCCTCGAGCCGTTCGCGGAAGAACCGGGCCGCAAATTTGCCGAGTTCCAGCAACTGGGTCCGCTGGAAGTCCTCGTTCTTGTCCCGCGGGGAGAGGGCCGGCAATCGCACGCCCCCCCGGTCGGCCAGCTTGCGCAAGGCTTCTGAAAAGCTCAGGCCCTCGAAATCGCAGATAAACGAGATGGCGTCGCCGTGTTTGCCGCAGCCGAAGCAATAATACATTTGACGGTCGCGGTTGACGGAGAACGAAGGCGTCTTCTCGTTGTGAAAGGGACAGAGACCCGTCAGCCGGCCCGTACCGGCCGACTTGAGATCTATGTGACTTCCGATGACGTCAACAATGTCATTCGCGGCGAGCACTTCCGCCACGACTTCTCTTGGGTACGTCCGCAAGGAAGTCAGACCAACCTTTCTCAACGGAGCGAATGGGAGGCGTCCGCAGGCGTCGCCACCGATACCCTGCACGTCCGATTGCAGAGGCCCACGCCGGACACCCCTGTATGCCGTGTACTCACCGCACCGATTCCGACGGGAGTCGGAATCGCATAAACCTCGTGTTGCAAGCCACTTATCCCGTGTCTCCGCAATCCCGGACCTCAGGCACGGGCATCGTGATCCTGCAAGAGAAGACAGTAATAGCCACAATCCTGTCAACTCAATCGAAAATGTACCACAGGATCCGCGACTTGTCAACTCATGACCGGCGGAACAGGCCCCATTCCCCCATCCGGCAGCCCTTCCGTAGGAACTGCGGTATTGTCTCCGGCCGGGGGCTTGATGTACAAACGGGACACATGGGCGGGTCACGACCGCCCGTGGATACCGTATGAAAGCCGCAACACTGGGAGAATAAGAGAGAATGGACCGCTTGCGGGGCAGGAAAGCGATTGTGACCGGTGCCGCCCGGGGGCTGGGAGAGGCGCTGGTGGATCATCTGGCGGAAGAAGGGGCCGACG
>CAYVOE010000211.1:0-4909 GCA_964452795.1 uncultured Nitrospiraceae bacterium | reverse complement strand
GCGCATGGACATCCGCCGCATCGGTGCGGTGAAAGAAGGGGCCGACGTGGTGGGATGGGACGTCGACCTCGAGGGCATGCAGGAGACGGCCGCCCGGATCGCCGAAAAGTACGGGCGCAAGGTCGTGGGGGCCCGGGTGGACGTGACGGACGCCGACGCGGTACGGCAGGCCGTGGACGACGCCGTGAGCGCCCTGGGCGGTCTCGACATCATGGTGTCGAACGCCGGGATCCTCTTCTCGGGCGATTCCATCGAGTTCGACGTTGCGAAATGGCGCAAAGTCATCGACGTCAACCTGGTGGGCTGGTTCCTGTGCGCCCGCGAGGCGGCCCGGGTCATGATTCCGAACCGGCGGGGGTCCATCATCCAGATCAACTCGAAATCGGGCAAAAAGGGCAGCTACAAGAACAGCGCCTATGCGTCGTCCAAGTTCGGCGGGATCGGCGTGACCCAGAGTCTCGCCCTCGAGTTCGCGGAACACGGCGTGCGCGTCAACTCGGTGTGCCCGGGCAACCTCCTCGATTCGCCCTTGTGGGTCAACCAGCTTTTCAAGGAATACGCCCGCAACCAGGGGATCAGCGAGGAGGAAGTGCGCCAGAAGTACGTTAATCAGGTGCCGATGAGGCGGGGGTGCCAGTACCGCGACGTGTCCAACCTGGTGGTGTTCCTGGCGTCGGACGAGTCGTCTTACATGACGGGCCAGGCCATCAACGTCACCGGCGGCCAGCAGATGGACTGAGCCGAAGGAGCCGGTCGCCCGTCGTCAGGGGACCAGGGCGAGGCCGATCTCGTTGTTGAGTTCGAGGCCCTTGGGGGTGGGTCGGAAGGCCTGGGGATCCTCCTCGAGAAACCCCTGGCGAAGCAGGCGGTCCAGCTCGGCGGCGAAGTCGTCGCGGGGATCGCGGCCGAAGCGCCGGCGGTAGGCCGCCTTGTCGAGCCCGTCCTTGAGGCGCAGGTGTTGAATGACCGTTTCGACGCGGATCTCGAAGTCGGTCAGGGCCAGGCTCTCCTCTTTGGCGCCCGGTTCGGCGAGGTACTCGTCGATGCCGACCCGATTCCGGGCGCGCACCCCATCGATGAACGAGTAGGCGCCGGGGCCGAATCCCGCGTACTCTTCGTTCCGCCAATAGATGAGGTTGTGGCGGCACCGATAGCCGGGCCGGGCGAAGTTCGAGATTTCGTAGCGCTCGTACCCCTCCAGACGCTCCGAGGCCGTCCAGAACGCGCAGAGGTAGGCCTCGTCGTCGATGGCTTCGTCGGCGCGGCGACCGAAGGGAGTGCCGGGCTCGTAGGTGAGGCCGTAGGCGGAGACGTGGGGCGGCGCGAGGGCCACGCATTGGCGCAGGGTATCTTCAAACGCGTCGGCGGGTCGTGCGCCGAAAATCAGGTCCATGCTCCAGTTATCGAACCGCTCGGCCACGACGGCGCAGGCCCGCCGAGCGCGCTCGGCGTCGTGCCGCCGGCCCAGGTAACGCAGGACCCGGTCGTCGAAGCTCTGGACGCCGAGGCTGACGCGGTTGACGCCGAGGACGCGCCAGGCCGCCACGAGGTCCGGCGTGATATCGTCGGGATTGGCCTCGAGGGTGATCTCGGGCGCTTCGAGCCGGAACCGCCGCCGAAGGGCGTCGAGCACGGTCTCGAGCGACTCCGGCTGCACCAGAGAGGGCGTGCCGCCGCCGAAGAACACCGAGCAGGCGCGGTCCGGCCCGGAGAATTCCGCGATTTCCCGGCACAAGGCCGCGATGAAGGGGTCCGGCACGTCGCCCGAGATGCGGCGCTTGACGAAGTCGCAGTAGGGGCATATGGTCCGGCAATACGGTATGTGGATGTAGACGCCGATCATGGCCGCAGGCGGCGCCACCGCCGGGGCGGCCACCACACGGCGGGCACCGTGCCGACCACGTCGCGCCGGGCGATCCAGCCGAAGGCGCGGCTGTCCGAGCCGGATCCGTCCTCGTCGTCCACGATGAAGTAGTGGCCTTCCGGCACCTGGCTGTATTCTTTGCTCTTCGAACGGCCGTAGCCGGAGGCACCGTTGACGGCAAAGGTGCGATCCGCCAGCGACGCGGGGCCGTCGAGGGGCTTTCCGTTCACGGTCAGGCGGCCGTCGTCAATGTAGACCTCCTCCCCGCCGAAGGCCGCGACCCGGCCGATGCGCATCTCGTGGTCGTCGCGGGCGGCGGAGGGCGGACGGTACAGCACCAGCTCGCCGCGCCGCGGGTCCCGTCCCCGCGTAAGGCGCAGATCGGTGAAGGGCACGGGCAGCCCCACGGCGGCCCGGTTCACGTAGAGGTGGTCGCCGGGATCGACGCCTGTGGCGGCCTCGCCGCGCCGCACGTGCCACGACCGTCCGAAAAACAGGCGCACCAGAATCAGAAGGCCCGTGACGGCGACCAGCGTCCGCCACCACAGGGTCTGGCTGAAGCCGGTAAAGTCGCGCCAGTGGCCCGGCGGCCACGCGATGCAGGCCACGCGCCCGAGGATGTTTCCGTTGGGAAGCCAGCCGAAGACGCGCCCGTCGCGGCTCTGACCCCGGTTGTCGCCGAGGACGAGGTAGTGGTCGTCCGGAACGACGGAGAAGGTCTCGTCGGAGAGGACGCCGTATCGGAACTCGGGTCGGCTGGTGTAGCCGTACCGGATGTCCACGCCCGGCGGCGGCTCGATGGGTTCGCCGTTGATGAGAATGTGTCCCGACGGCTCGACGTGGACCCGCTCGCCCGGCAGGGCCACGATGCGCTTCACGAGGGTCTTGTACTGGGCGTTCTCCTCGGGCGTCTTGAACACCACGATGTCCCAGCGCTGGGGTTCCTGGCCGCGCCAGATGCGCTTGTTCATGAAGGGGTAGCGCACGCCGTAGATCCACTTGTTGACGAAGACCCGGTCGCCCCGCAGGAATCGTTCGTCGCCGTTAAGAGTGGGTTCCATCGACCCCGAAGGGATCTTAAAAGGCTCGATGATGGGCCACCGGATGAGGAGCGCCACCGAGACGGCGAATACGATGATTTTGACCCATTCGATGGCGTTTTCCTTCGAGATGGGCCCTATCAGCCAAATGAGTGCGGACTGCAGCATTCCGCCCGAGCCGGGGGCCGTCGCGGAATCGCGGGCCGGCCGTTGCGGCGTCGGCGTCTGCGCCTTCTTGTTCTTCGTGCTCATCGAAATCCTGTGTACTTCCTCACGCCCCGTCGTCGGCCATGGGAACCGCCGGGCCCGCTTCGAGCGAGCGCCGGCGCGTCAACGGCCACCAGATCGATTCTACGCTACCCACAAGGTTTTCGCGCGGAATGCAGCCCAGCACGCCGCTGTCGGGATCGCGGGGATCCTCCGCGGCTTCGATATAGTACGCGGCCTCGGGCACCGTTCCGTGCGCACTGTCGTCGGCCGGCGCCTCGGGGACCGGATCGCCCGGCAGGGCTGCCACCCGTCCCAGCAGGAGCGCCCCCTCCCACTCGGTCTTGCGCGGCGCCCGGTACAGGACCAGCTCGCCCCGGCGGGGCGGCCGCCACGCGGTAAGCCGACGCCGCATGTACGGTGCCCGAAGTCCGAAGGCGAGGCAATTGACCCAGAGTCGGTCGCCCCGCCGCAATTCCCCCACGATGGGGTTGCCCCGGATCTTCCAAGTCCGTACCACGAAGACGCTCACCAGCTCCAGGAGGATCAGCAGCGTCGGCAGGCCGAACAGGAGCAGCTTGCCCCATCCGTGTTCGGTGAACCCGGTGAGGTCTCGCCAGCGTCCCAGGGGCCACCAGACGGCGAAGGCCCGCCCCAGCACGTTCTCCTGAGGCACCCAGCCGAAATAGCGCCCGTCTTCGCTGTCGTCGCTGTTGTCGCCGAGGACCAGGTAGCACCCGGGCGGCACCACCGCGTACTCGTCCTCCGAACGAACGCCGTAGCGCATCCGATCTTCCTGGGGGATTCGAACGTAGGCCCCGGGAGCGATGGGGGCTTCCACGTAGGGCTGAAACCCCGGCGACTGGGAGGTGTAGTACACCGGCGGCATGCGGTCGGGCAAGTCCAGGGGCGCGCCGTCGACGTACACGCAGCCGTCGGCGATGTGGATCCGCTCGCCGGGGAGGCCCACGACACGCTTGATCAGAATCTTGGGGCGGACCCAGCCGAACAGACGCCGCAGGGGGCTCGTGTCGGAGGGCGGCGGCTCCACGCTGCGAAATACCACAATATCCCACCGGCGCGGCTCGCCCCAGGTAACCACGGGCACGTTGGTGAAGGGAATGCGCACGCCATAGGCCAGCTTGTTCACCGCCACGCGGTCGTCGCGCAGGTAGTCGCCCCGCCCCCGGAGGGTGGGCTCCATGCTCGCCGAAGGGATGCGGAAGGGTTCGATGAAGAGCCATTGCACCACCAGGATGATGACAATGAGCTTGACCCACGTGGCGCCGTTTTCGCGGGTCAGCGGCCCGACGAGCGCTTCGATCGGCCGCCGCAAGGTCCCGGTGATTCCGCCTCCTTTCGCCTTGTCGGTCGCTTCCGTCACGCCTACCGGTCCGAATCCTCGTTGACCCGCAACAGGGCCATGAAGGCCTCCTGAGGCACCTCGACGCTGCCGATTTGTTTCATGCGGCGCTTGCCCTCCTTTTGTTTCTCGAGGAGTTTGCGCTTGCGCGTGATGTCGCCGCCGTAGCACTTGGCGGTAACGTTCTTGCGCATGGCCTTGACCGTCTCGCGCACGATGATGCGGCTCCCGATGGCCGCCTGGATGGCGACTTCAAACTGCTGGCGCGGGATCAGCGTGCGCAGCCTGGACGCCAGGGTCCGCCCCACCCATTCGGCCCGTTCCCGATGGACAATGGTCGACAGGGCGTCCACGGCCTCGCCGTTGAGCAGGATGTCCAGCTTCACCAGGTCGCCGGGCCGGTACCCGATGAGGTGGTACTCGAGGGAACCGTAG
>CAYVOE010000210.1:0-8900 GCA_964452795.1 uncultured Nitrospiraceae bacterium | reverse complement strand
AAAAAAGAAAAAGAGAAGGACAAAGAGGCAGTGCCGGGCATTAAAATAGGGTCCGCCATCGAGCGGGCCGAGCGCCCCGTCGAGATCATCCGGGCCGACGGGACCGCGCTGGACGTGCCCGAAGTCGAAGTCGAATCGCCCGCTCCCGAGGCTCCGGTCGAGGACGAGGATGAAGAGGAAAGCGGCGTATTGGCGGAAGCCGAGCGCCGTCAGGAAGAGGAAGAGCGGCGCAAGCTGAAATTCTCGAGCCGGCCGCTGCCCAAGCCCGATCCCGCCGTGGTGGCGGAGGTGAAGCGCAAGGCGGCGGAACGGGCCCTGCGGGCCCAGCAGGCGCGCACCGGTCAGTCGGCCGGGCCGTCGCGCCGTACCTCCGAGGTGGCGCCGCCGCGAACGGGGCCTGCTCGGACGGGTCCGGGGCGACCCCCGAGCCGTCCCGGCGTGGGCGGTGCGGCGACGCAGCAGACCGCCCGCGGCAAGCGGGGCAAGAAGGGCGAACGCCGGCGGGGCGAGGAAGAGATGCGTCGTTCCGCGGCGGCCGCCGTCCGCGATTACCAGTCCGGCGGACTGGCGGGCGGAGGACCGCGTCGTCGCAAGCGTCGGCGCACGCGTGAAGAAGAAGAAGCGGCGGTCGGAACCGAAGAGCACATGGAGCGTGAAGTGGTCGAGGTGAAGGAGAACATGACCGTCGAGGAACTCGCCGGCGCCATGGGTGTCAGCGTGAACGACGTTATCCTCGACCTCATGGATCACGATGTCCTGGCCACGAAGAACCAGACGCTCACGTTCGAGATGATCCAGCTCGTCGCCGAGCGGCGCGGGTTCGACGTCGAGGCCGTGATTCCCGAGGAGCAGGAGGTGCTGGCCGAGGAACCCGACCGGCCGGAGGACCTCGTGCCGCGGGCCCCGGTGATTACCGTCATGGGCCACGTGGACCACGGGAAGACCACCTTCCTCGACCGCATCCGTCGGGCGAACGTGGCCGAGGGCGAGGCCGGCGGCATCACGCAGCACATTGCCGCCTACGACGTGCCCATCGGCGACAAGCGCGTGGTGTTCCTCGACACGCCGGGCCACGAGGCCTTCACCCAGATGCGCGCCCGCGGCGCCAAAGTCACCGACGTGGTGGTGCTGGTGGTGGCGGCCGACGACGGCGTGATGCCCCAGACCATCGAGGCCATCGACCACGCCAAGGCCGCGGAAGTGCCCATCGTGGTCGCCATCAACAAGGTCGACAAGCCCGAGGCCCAGCCGGACCGTATTCGGCAGGAGCTGACCCGGTTCGACCTCGTCGACGAGGCCTGGGGCGGCAAGACCGTTATGAAGGACATTTCGGCCAAGTCGGGCCAGGGCGTTACGGAGCTCCTGGAACTGCTGGTCCTTGAAGCCGAATTGCTCGAGTTGAAGGCGAACCCCAACAAGCGGGCCCGCGGCGCCGTCGTCGAATCCGAGATCTCCCGCGGCCAGGGTCCCGTGGCGTGGGTGCTGGTGCAATCCGGCACGCTGCGCGTCGGGGAATCCTTTGTAGCCGGCGAGGCCTGGGGACGGGTGCGCACCATGCACAACTCCCGCGGCGAGTCGGTCACGGAAGCGGGACCGGCCACCCCGGTGGTGGTCACCGGCTTCAACAACCTGCCCGACGCCGGTGACACCTTCGTGGTCACCCCGGACGAGCGCATAGCGCGCTCCATCGCCGAGCAGCGGTCCATGCTGAGCCGCCAGAAGCAGGGTCAGAAGGCCCGTCGCATCACGCTCGAGGACCTGCAGGCCCAACTGCAGGCCGGCGAGAAGCACGAGCTCAACGTGGTGCTCAAGGCGGACGTGCAGGGTTCGGCAGACGTGTTCGAGTCGAGCCTGAGCAAGATCGGCAACGAGGAGGTCCGCGTCCGAATGGTTCACTCGGGCGTGGGCGCCATCAACGAGTCCGACGTGCTCCTGGCCAGCGCCAGCGACGCCGTGATCCTCGGGTTCAACGTGACCGCCAACGCCCGCGTTCAGAAGCTGGCCGAACAGGAAGGCGTAGACGTCCGCACCTACCGGGTAATCTACGAAGCCATCGAGGATATCCGAAAGGCCCTCGAGGGGCTCCTTGCTCCGGAAAAACAGGAGATCGTCACCGGCCACGCCGAAGTGCGGGCCGTGTTCCGGTCGTCGGCCTTCGGCAACATCGCCGGTTGCTACATGACGGACGGCGAGGCCGCGCGCCAGTACCAGATCCGGGTGGTGCGCGACGGCACGGTGGTGCACACGGGCCGGATCGCCTCGCTCCGGCGCGAGAAGGAAGACGTCCGCACGGTCCAGAGCGGTTTCGAGTGCGGCATCAAGCTCGAAAACTTCGAAGACATCAAAGTCGGCGACGTCATCGAGTTCTACCGCGTCCAGTCGGTGGATCGAACGCTCGCCTGACGCCGCGGAGCGCGCGCCCGGCCCTGACGTCCCGGGAGGCCTGATCCGACGCAGCGCCCCGCCCTTCCCTTCGGGGATCGGCCGGGGCGCAAGGCGCGGCGGTCTCCGGGGATCGCGGGTCGCGCCGCTCCCGAGGACGGCCCGGTGACTATAGGCCTGTTGCAACTCGATCTCCTGATCCCCGGCTCCCACTCGTTGAAGGAGAAGCGCCGGGTGATCAAGAGCCTCAAAGATCAACTCCGCAACCGATACAACTGCTCCGTGGCCGAGGTGGATTACAAGGACCTCTGGGCGCGGGCGCGCCTGGCGATCTGCGTCGTGTCCGACGACAGCCGCCACGTGGATTCGCAATTGAACGAGATTGTCCGTTTCGCCTCGACCCGCGGGGGAGCGGAACTGGCCGATTTCCAGATCGAGATGATGTGATGAACGAAGGCAGAGCCCGACGCGTGGCCGAACTGGTGCGCGAAGAAGTGGCGCAGCTCCTCATGAAGGGACTCAAGGACCCCCGCGTGGGATTCGTGTCGGTCATGGACGTCCGCATGTCGGCCGACCTGCGGTACGCCACCGTCTACGTGAGCCTCTACGGCGACGAGAGGCAGAAGAAGGGATCGCTGGCGGGGCTCCGGAGCTCCGCGGGCTGGATGCGCCGCGAAGTGGCCAAGCGCATCCGGCTGCGCGTCGCGCCGGAGATCCGGTTCATGGAAGACACGACGCTCGACGAGGCCTTTCACCTCGAGGAGATTTTCCGGGAGATGCACGCGGGCAAGGGCGAATCGGGGGCCGCGCCCGCCGAGACCGAGTCGACAGGCAACGCGCCGGAGGACGACGACCCGGATGACCACGATTGATCTGGCGGCCGTGGTGCGGGAGCTGCGGGCCGCGGATTCCTTTCTGCTCGGCACCCACGTAAGCCCCGACGGCGACGCCATCGGCAGCATGCTCGCCCTGCGCCACCTCCTGACCGCCCTGGGCAAGGAACGCGTGGTGTGCGCCTGCGCCGATCCGGTGCCGCGCACCTACCGGTGGCTGCCCGGAGCGGACGACATCGTCGACGGCCGCGACGTCCGGGGCGACTTCGACCTCGCCGTCATCGTGGATGTGTCGCGGACCAGCCGTATCGGGACGGTCGCCGACGCCATCCGGCCCCCCACCCGGACCCTGGTGATCGACCACCACCTGGACGACTGCCCCTGCGGGGACCTCAATTTCATCGACCCGAGCTATGCCGCCGTCGGCGAAGTGGTGACCGAGCTTTTCAGCACGGCGGGGGTTGCCTTGTCCCGGGAAGCCGCGATGTGCGCCTACGTCGCGCTGGCGACGGATACCGGAAGCTTCCGGTTCTCTTCGACCACCGCCCGGTCGCACCGCATGGCCGCCCGCCTGGTCGAGACCGGTATCGACGTGGCCGAGATCTCGGCACGGGTGTTCGACGCCATGTCGCAGACGAAGTTTCGGCTCCTGGTGCGCGTCCTGGGGCGGGTGCAGTTCACCCACGGCGGCCGCGTCGCCTACAGCGAAGTCACCGCGTCCGAGCTCGAGGAGTTGAGCGTTACCGGCGAAGACCTGGACGGGATCATCAATTCGGCCCGCAATATAGATGGAGTGGAAGTAGCAATGTTATTCAAAGAAGTGGGGCCGGGCACGACCAAGGTGAGCCTGCGATCCCGCTCCGCCTTCAACTCGGCTCGTTTTCTCCAGCGCTTCGGCGGCGGCGGCCACGCGGGGGCGGCCGGCGCCACCCTGTCGCTGCCGCTCCGAGAGGCCCGCGCCGTGGTCCTCGAAGAGGCCGCGCAGTCGCTGGGAGAGCTGGTATGAAAGGCGTACTGCTCGTCGACAAGCCTGCCGGATTGACCTCCCACGACGTGGTGGACCGAATCCGGCGCGCCTCGGGAATCCGCCGCGTCGGCCACACGGGAACCCTCGATCCCGCCGCCACGGGGCTCCTGGTGCTGTGCGTCGGGTCCGCCACCCGGCTCTCCGAGTTCCTCATGGGCCTCGACAAGGTTTATGAAGGCGCCATGCGCTTCGGCGTCATAACCGACTCCTACGACTTCGACGGCCAGGTTGTGGAGGAGCGGCCCGTGCCCGACCTGAGCGAGGCCGAGATCCAGCAGGCCTTCGACCGGTTCACGGGCGAGATCCTCCAGGTCCCGCCCATGGTCAGTGCGGTGAAGGTCGGCGGCGAACGGCTGTACAAGCGGGCCCGCCGGGGCGAGGTGGTGGTTCGCGAACCCCGTCCCGTGACCATCCACGAATTCGACCTCCTCGATTATCGCGCGCCCGAGGCCCGGTTTCGCCTGCGCTGCACCCGGGGCACCTATGCCCGCACCCTGTGCTACGACGTGGGCGAGGTGCTGGGCTGCGGCGCCACCCTGGCGTCGTTGCGCCGGACCGCCGTCGGGCACCACCGGATCGAAGACGCCGCGCCGCTGGACAGCTTCCAGACCCGCGAAGACGTGGCGTCCCGGTTGTTGAGCGTGGACACCGCCCTCGATCTTCCCACGGTCTCCGTTCGAAGCGGAAGCCGGGCCGCCGTGTTCTCCGGCGGCGCCCTGACGCCCCGCGACCTCGAGGAGGAGTGCCCCGTGGATCGCGGCTGGGTGCAACTCAAGTCCGATCGGGGCGAACTGCTCGCCCTGGCCGTCGTGCAGGCCCATGCCGGCGGCGTTCGGCTTCAACCCAAACGGGTCATCGCCGGTCCGCGATGAGGATCGTCGAGGATGTCAGAAGCAGCGCCGAGGCCTTTCCCCGCGTGGTGCTCACCGTGGGGAGCTTCGACGGCGTGCACCGGGGACACCGGCGCATCCTCGAACACGTCATCGCGTCGGCCCGGGAACGGGGGGGCACCGCCGCCCTGCTCACGTTGCGGCCCCATCCGCGCGAGTTCTTCACGCCGGAACGGGCGCCCAACCTGCTCACCACGCACCGCAAGAAGATGGAGCTGCTGGAAGAGGCGGGGCTCGACGTCGTGTTCATCCTGAAATTCGACGCCGATGTGGCCGGCCTCGAACCGGAGGACTTCATCTCCGAGATCCTCTGCGCCCGATGCCGTGCCGAAAAGGTCGTCGTCGGCCACGACTTCCGATTCGGGAAGGGCGCCCGGGGCGATTTCGCCCTCCTGGAAGCGGCCGGACCCCGTTACGGCTTCACCGTCGAGCAGGTGCCTCCCGTCATGGTCGACGGCGAGCGGGTCAGCAGCACCGCCATCCGCGAGTGCATCCTGCAGGGCGACCTCGAGCGCGCCAAACGCCTGCTCGGCCGCGAGTACTCGATCCGCGGGGAAGTGGTGTCCGGCCGCGGCATCGGCACAAAGCTCGGGTTTCCCACCGCCAACATCAAGCCCCACCACAGCGCCGTGCCCGCCCAGGGCGTGTACGTGGCCGAAGCCCTCGTCGCCGGCGAACGACGTCCCGCCGCCGTCAACATCGGCATCGCGCCCACCATCCGCCACGACGACCTCACCATCGAGGCCTTCATCCTCGATTTCTCCGGCAACATTCGCGGAGAGGACATCGAACTGGTCCTCCACCGCCGTTTGCGGCCCGAACGCAAGTTCCCCTCCTACGACGCGCTGATCGCCCAGATCGCCAAAGACGTCGAGGACGTGCGCGCCTACTTCGCCGCCCGTCCCAGTCCCTGCGGAAATTGACGGGGTCTTCTCCCAACCCTTCCGGAGCATGAAAGCGCCTCTTCGGCCCTCGCGGCCGGTTCGGCTAAACTTGAACCGTTGGAGCCGGCCCGGTAAAGAATGTATCCGCGGGGAAGGAAGCTACCGGTAGAAGACGCCGTAAAGGAGGCGCCATGATCCTGATAGGCACGCGGAGAGGGCTGTTCTTGCGCCAATCCGATACGGAAGACCTGACGCAACTGGGCCCGGAAGACCTGCGCGTCGCGAGCGTGGCGCAGACCGGCACGGGACGCTACTACGCCGTCACGGGCGACGGCGGGGTCCTCATGGGCGACATCGGGGCCGACACCGTGCACGACGTGCAGGAAGGACTGAGCCATCGGGCTCGATGCGTATACGTCCACGGCGGCGGCGACGTGTACGTGGGTACGGAACCCTCGGCCGTGTACCGGTTCGACAAGGGCAGCCGCGCCTGGGAACTGGTGTCGGCGCTGCACGACCTCGACATCGCCCAGGGATGGTCCGCCCCCAGGGGCTCCCCGGCGGTGCGCAGCATCGCGGCCCACCCGAATGAGAAGGCCTGCTTCTACGTCAACATCCACGTGGGCGGCGTGATCCGGACCGAAGACGGCGGGCTGTCCTGGACTGCCTCGAGCGACGGCCTCGAGGAAGACGTTCACCAGGTCGCCATCAACCCCAGCGAGCCGGAAGCCCTCTATTGCGCCACCGCCGACGGATTCTACTGGAGCCCCGACGAGGGCGACTCGTGGGAGGCCCGAAACGAGGGCCTCGACAACCGGTATTGCCGCGCCATCGCCCCCAATCCCTACAATCCCGACATCGTCCTCATCAGCGGCTCGCCCACCCATCCGGGCGGTTGGGGCGCCGACGGCAAGCGGTTCGCCGTCTTCCGCAGCGAGGACGGCGGGATGCACTGGAGCCGCGTCACCGACGGGCTTCCGGCCGAGATGGCCGAGGAAATCGACACCGATTGCCTCGAATTCTCCGGACTGCGGCCCGATTGGGTGATCTGCGGGAGCAAGGACGGCACCCTCTACGAAAGCTTCGACGGGGGCCGCTCCTGGTGCGTCGCCCTGTCGGGGCTGCCTCCCATCCAAAGCCTCGCCGTGCTCTGACCGGGGGTCGAGACGGGCCGCGCCCGGTTCCGTTCAGCCCGAATTGCGGATTTCGTCGAGGACCCGCATCTTGGCGTCGATGAGCTGGCGGTGGGTGAGGTTGAGCAAGGTGGCCATGCGGTGGATCAGGTGGTCTTCGTGGCTGCTGAGGTGGCCGTCGGTGTAGACCACGCGCCAGACCTCCTCGATGATTTGCTGCTTGTCCGTCGGCGTGCAGGACTGGTTGATCTGGTTGGTAAACCGCCAGAGGTCGTGGCTGTCCTGGCGCGCGGCCTCCGCCACTTCGAGCAGTTCATCGACTTCCTCGGGGGTCAGCTCGAACCGGTCCCGCAGAATTTCGCGGATCCGCTCGCATTCCTCGTCGGAAAAGTCGCGGTCCGCGTAGGCGATTTCGAGCAGCAGGACGCACGTGGCGACGCGAACGCGGTCGGCGTGCACCGCGTCGCTGTCTTCCTCCTTGGGGGTAAACAACGCCCGGAAACGGTTCAGCATGTTCTCTCCTTCTGGCCTGCGAGACCGGACGACTATACAATACCCCGGCCGGAAGAGGTCAAATCCGCAAGATATTTGGCCGTGCGGATTTACGGTGCCCGGACCTCTTCCGGAGCCGGAAAGGCACAAGTTGAACCCCGGCAAGCCTGTAGGGCCCCTTTCGCTGGTGGTGGGGGGTCTGATATACTAATCGTGACCACAATATATTGAGGGGAGGCCTCTTGAACGGGTTGAAGCGGAAAGTACACTTCGTCGGCGTCGGCGGCATCGGCATGAGCGGACTCGCCGAGATCCTGCTCAATCTCGGCTACGAAGTGTCCGGATCCGACCTGCGCGCCTCGGAGATTACGGAACGTCTCGAGGAGTACGGCCTCCGGTTTTTCGAGGGTCACGCGGCCGCCCACATCGGCGACGCGGGCATCCTGGTGGTGTCGGCGGCGGTGGGCGAAGACAACGTCGAGGTGGTGGCGGCCCGCCGGCGCGGCACGCCCGTGATTCACCGCAGCGAGCTCCTGGCCGACCTGATGCGGCTGAAGCCGTATGCGGTGGCGGTGGGAGGGACCCACGGCAAGACCACGACCACGTCGATGATCAGCGCCATCCTCGAGCGGGCCAACATCGGCGCCACCAGCATCGTGGGCGGCATCCTCCACCGGAGCGGCACCAACGCCCGCTGGGGCACGGGCGACTACATCGTCGCCGAGGCGGACGAGCACGACGGCTCCTTCCTGCGGCTTCACCCCACCCTGAGCGTGGTGACCAACATCGACGCCGAGCATCTGGAATACTACGGCACCCTCGACAACATTAAGCGGGCCTTTACGGAATTCTGCAATCTCGTGCCCTTCTACGGGTATTCCATCGTCTGCTGGGACGACCCCGGCGCCCGGTCCATCCTCAAAGACATCCAGAGCATCTGCCTGACCTACGGGCTCGAGGACGGCGCCTCCCTGCAGGGGACGAACGTGGCGCTGGGGACCTGCGAGAACGGCCGATCCAAGGCCTCCCAGATCGCCCGGCTGTGCACCACCTTCGACGTTCACAGCCACGACGAGCGATTCAAGGTGACGGGCCGGCTGGGCACCCTCACCATCAACGGCATCGGGGCCCACAACGTGCGCAACGCCCTGGCGGCCTGCGCCGTGGGGCTCTGCCTGGGGATGCGGTTCCGAGACATCGCCGAAGGTCTGAAGCTGCACGACGGCGTGCGCCGGCGTCTCCAGGTCTGCGGCGAGCAG
>CAYVOE010000209.1:0-8923 GCA_964452795.1 uncultured Nitrospiraceae bacterium | reverse complement strand
AAGACTTCCCCGGACCCTCCGGCGCCCGCAGAGAAACGCTTCCGTCCGCTCGGTCTAACCCCATCCGATCAGTCGGTTTTTCGGCCGAATCGGCGCCGGTACTCCTGGGGCGAGATGCCTTCGAACTTCCGGAAGAGCTTGCCGAGATTGCTGCCGTCGCGGATGCCCACGCGGCGCGACACTTCCCCGATGGACAGCCGCGTCGTGCGGAGCAGGTCTTTGGCCATGTTGACGCGCAGTTGTCCCACGTATTGCGAAAAGGACAGGCCCAGCCGCCGCTTGAGGCGGTGGGTGATGGCGGTGGGGTGCTGGCCCAGTTCGCGGGCGACTTCGTTGAGGGTGATCCCGTCGGTGAGGCGGGCCATCACCAGGCCGTTGAGCCGCGCGAACCCGTCGGAATCCAGGGCGGCATGGCGGTTTCGGCGCTTGATGACCGTGAGCAGCGAAAGGGCGGCCGTGGCGATCTGCTCGTTGGTGCGGGCCTCTTTGAGGCGCTCGAGAAACTCGGGGATCCCGTCCCAGCAGGCGGAGGTGTTGAGCTGGGCCCGGTGAGCGGCCTCGAGGACGGCCATGACCACCGCCGCGGCGCGGGCCCGGCGCACGTCGACCTTGACCCGGGCGCCGGCCTCGGCTTCGGCGAGGGCGGCCAGGACGAACCGCCGGGCCAGGGCCGTGTCGCCGCCGGCCAGGGCCGCCGCGATGTGGGGCGCGTCGTAGGGTCCCTTGGCGGGCGCGCCGGCTCGTCCGCGCCGCGCCGGCCGGTCGGGAGGGGCCTCGTCGGTTTCGTCGTCCTCTTCGGAAGCGGGTGCCTCGGCGGGCGCCGCGAGGGCTTTCCAGAGGGCTCCCAGGCTGTCGGAGGTCCATTCGGCCACCGCCGCCACGGCGTCGACGGAGTTGAGGCGGATGTCGGCGAGGCTGACGGGAAGGCCATCTTCGGGGTTCAGGCCGAGATCGGAGAACCCCCAGAGGGCGTCCTGCTCGAGGCCCTGGGGGGCTTCGGCGGGGCAATAGGGTCCGAAGGTGAGGGTGAATCCCAGTCCTGTGCCGGGAAGGGCGGGCATGGACACGCAGGCGAAGCCCATGTGACACAGGAAAGGCACGGGCCGGTCGCGTCGCAAGGCGGGCACGGCCGCCTCGGTTCGAGACGCGCGGCACCGCGCGATGCCGTCCGGGAGGTCCGATACGAACTTGCAGGCGGCGCATCCGCCGATGCCCGTGACGCGAAGGCCTTCTTCGCCCCGGTCCACGTAATGGACGCTGAGGGGCGTACCCGCCGCGCGGGCGGCCCGTTCGAGGAGCGCCCGAACCTCGGGGGTACGGAAGAAGGCCGCCGGCTTCATGGCATCACGTCAAACATCTCCGTAGGCCGGTGCTGCTCGGCGACCGTCACCTTAACGGGCAGGGTCCGCACGACCTTCGTGGCGGCGTCCCGGGCAAGTTCCGGAGAGTTGTTTTCCTCGCTGATGTGGACGAGGACGACGATCCGCAGGGCGTGGTGGAGCAGCGACGCCAGGAGGGCGCAGGCATCGCCGTTCGACAGGTGGCCCATTCGCCCGCGGATGCGCTGCTGCACGGCGGCGGGGTAATTGCCGAGGCGCAGCTTGTTGGGGCAATAGTTGGATTCGAGGATGAGGGCGTGGGATCCCGCCAGACGGTTGACCACCAACTGAGACACCTGGCCGAGGTCGGCGGCCAGGCCCAGGCGCGCGCCGGCGCTGTCCACCACGTAGCTCACCGGGTCGGCGGCGTCGTGGCTGACGCTGAAACTGTGGACGACCATGCCGTCCACCGCGAGGGAATCGCCCGCCTCGAACAGCTCCACCCGATCCAGTTTTCCGACGCTGCGGGGAAGATTCTCGTAGGTGCCGGGGGTCATGTAGATCGGGCAGTTCAGGCGCCGCGACAAGGTGCCGATACCGTTTACGTGATCGCTGTGCTCATGGGTGATGAACACGCCCCGGATGTCGTCCAGGTCTACTCCCACTTGGGCGGCGCGGTATTGGAGTTGGCGGAAGCTCAGTCCGTTGTCGATGAGAATTTTGCCCGTGGGCGAGGCCACCAGCAGCGCGTTGCCCGCACTGCCGCTGCCCAGAAGACTGAACCGAATCACGCGGCCGTTCCTTACCCTTTGCCACCGCCTTTTTCGCAATAAACCCTTGCGTTAAAAGGGAGTATAGCACCGGGAATTCGGGGGGGTCAATTGACGGTCTCTCGGGCACTGGCTATAATAGGTTTGGGTAATCTTGAAGAAAAGCCTCTTGAAGAAAAACCTCCTTCTCGCCTGAATTCCGGGAGAGTACTAATACTATGATGCATATGGAACACCGTTTGACCCAGACCCAGACCCAGCGTCTGATGCTCACGCAGAAGATGCAGCAGGCGATCCACATCCTGCAATTATCGGGCCTGGAGCTGGAGCAATACGTTCAGCAGGAGCTCGAGACCAACCCGGTTCTCGACCAGGTACCGCCCGAGACGGACATGGTCCCCGAGCCGGTGGCGCCGTCCAATTCCGACGGGCACGAATTCGACGACGTATCTTTCGATCTTGACGACTATGCCAGCCGCTGGGAAGGGCCCACGGCGGGAGCGGACCTCAGCCGCAACCCCGAGCTCGACGACCGGCGCGAGTATTACGAAAACTCCATTACGAAGGAGGAGTCCTTCACTTCGCGCCTGCTGACGCAGCTTCGGCTGGCGGCGTCCGACGACAAGACCTACGCCATCGGCGAGCGCATCGTCGGCGACATCGACGCCCGGGGCTACTTCACCGGTTCCCTGGAAGACATTGCCCAGGAGCTCAACGTGCCCCTCGAGGAGGTCGAGGAGGTGCTGCGGCTCGTGCAGAAGTTCGAGCCCACGGGAGTGGGCGCCCGCGACATCGTCGAATGCCTGCTGCTCCAGATCAACGTCGAGTACCCCGAGGAACCCCAGCTCAAGACCCTGGTGGAAGACCATCTGGAAGAGCTGGAACGGCGCCAGATCCCCAAGATTGCCAAGGCCATGGGCGTGCCGCCCGAGCGCGTCGAGGAGCTCAAGGACATGCTCGCCACGCTCAACCCCTGGCCGGGCCACGAGTACTCCGACGAGCCGCCCCAGTACGTCACGCCCGACCTCATCGTGGACAAGGACGAGGAAGGGAACCTGCAGGTGTACCTGGCCGACGGTTCGGTGCCGCAGCTCCACGTCAACAACGAATACAGCAAGATGATGCGGAGCGGCAAGATGGGTCGCGCGGAGCGCCAGTACATCCGCGACAAGGTCGAGTCGGCCAAGTGGCTCATTCGGAACATCGAGCAGCGCCAGCAGACGATTTTGAAGATCGGCACCGCCATCGTCGAGGTGCAGGCGGAATTCTTCGAGAAGGGCATCGAGGCGATCAAGCCCTTGACGCTGCAGGAGATCGCCGACCGAGTGGGCGTCCACGAGGCCACCGTCAGCCGGACCACGCGGGGCAAGTACATGCAGACGCCCCAGGGGCTGTTCGAGATGAAGTTCTTCTTCTCGCCGGGACTGAAGAAAGACTCCGGCGAGGCCCAGTCGGCCAAGAGCGTTCAGTCGATGATCAAGAAGATCGTGGACGAGGAGGACAAGACCAAGCCCCTGAGCGACCAGAAGATCGCGGACCTCCTCAAGAAGCAGGGCATCAACATCGCCCGGCGCACCGTGACCAAGTATCGCGAAGGGTTGAACATCCTGCCGACTTCGCTGCGCAAGTCCTACGACGCCGGGTAGGGGGCTCGTCGCGGAGCCGCTCTCCCGCCCGCGGCTGTCCCGCGCATTTTCGCGTCATTCCCGCCAAGGGCGGATTGGGGGCCCTTCACCGCTTTGTCCGGGGGCGAAGACCTTCTCCTGCGTGTCGAAGGGGCGGAGCGCTTTTGAACGGCCCTCGGCCGTGGTGTAGACTCGCCGAATTCCTGTGCTCACACACGAATATCGGTAGAAGCGCGTCCGCAGGGGGCGCGTCGGGATACGCATACGTCGGATATGTCCGAAGAAACCGCCCAACGCCGGCTCAAGTTCGTCTTTTTTCCCTTGGGATGGCTCCTGGCTCATGTGACCCGCCTCGTCGAGATCGCCAAGGTCCTCGAGGCCCGGGGGCATGAAGTCGTCTTCGCCGGGGAAGATCCGGACCTTCACCCGCGCTCCCGCATGGGCATGGCGCGCAAGGCCGGGTTCCGCCTGGTTCGGGCCCAGGAGCCCAATTTCCCCTATGCCTGGGACCGGTTCGAGCGGCACGGCTGGCTCGCTTCGGCCTGGGACGTGCTGGCCCACCGGCACTGGGCGCCCCTCGACGAGATCCTCGAGAGCCAGATCCGCGTGATCGAGGCGGAACAACCGGACATGGTGGTGGCCGACGCCACCATCAGCGTCACCACGGCGGCTTATATCACCGGGGTGCCGGCGGCGGCGGTGATGAACGGCTACAACACGCGGTTCACCCACCCCCTGTCGATCTTCATGCCCCTCATCCATCTCATGGACGCGAGCCGACTCGAACCGATCCGCCGACGCGTATACCGCCGCTACGGCGTCAAGCCGGTCAACGCCATACGCCTGCTCCGGTCGGTGCCCCTGATGTCGCCCGACCTGCCGGACCTCTACCGGATCCCGCGCCGGTTCCCGAACTGGCAGATGGTCGGGCCCATCCTGGCCCAGCCCCCCGTGGACCCGCCGGAATGGTGGGACGAGCTCGACGACGGGCGGACCAACGTATACTTCACCATGGGGTCGACGGGGATCCTCGACACGGTGCTCGAGCGCACCTACGACGCCCTCGGCCGCACCCCCTACCGGTTTCTCCTCACCACCGCGGGCATGGCGAGCCCGGAGATCCTCGCCCGGGCCCCGTCCAACTTCCGCATCGCCACCTACGCTCCCGGCAACGAGCTCCTCGAGCGGTGTCACGCCCTCGTCTTCCACGGCGGCAACGGCACCATGTATCAGGCCCTGGCCGCGGGCGTGCCCATGATCGGCCTGCCCAGCCACCTGGAACAGCGGCTCAACTTCGAGAGCGCCCGAAAGCACGGTTTCGGCATCGAGCTGTCCCCGCGCCGGGTCGACGGACGCAAGCTCGTCCGGGCCATCGAACGGATCCTCGAGCATCCGGAATACCGCAACAACGCCCGCCGCTTCTCGGCCGACGTGCGGAGCCTGAGCGGCGCGAAGAACGCCGCCGACATCATCGAACGGACGGCGGTGGAAGGCAAGCCCGCCGGCTGGCAGTTCAAGTAGGCAAAAGACGCAACCCTTTTCTCACTCGACGGATATCCTACCCATTCGTTTGTCGTTCCCGGGAAAAACCTACGAGATCGTAGCGATTGGCTGCGATCGCGGCCCCTGACGGGCGGAGGCCATTCCAATATGGAGCACGCGTCGCCGCCGGAGATCCAAGAGGACAGGGGACTTACGATGGATTAGGGGAGTCTGGCACGGCGGTTGCTCTGCACGGACCCGGCAGCAGAGGACTGGGGCCGGCGGGTTCGCGAGCGCTCCCCCCGAGTCGCGAGAAACGTCGCAGGCACCCCACACACCCCACGCCCAAGAGTTTGCTCTCCTCGAAGGCGCTCCGGGTCGCCGCGCCCCGGTCGGCTCTGCCGCGACGGCGGAGGGGTAACCCATTCCTTCCGCGGTCCTGACTCAACGGGCAGACACCATCTCCCGTGGTCCCACGCCGGGGGCGTAAGGAGGGATGACAGGCGTGCGAAACCCACTCCCGGGATCACAGGACGAGATGTGCCGATAGATGCGCCATTTAACCGAGTTCAGGCGGGCGCGCCGGCGCCGGCCCGCGGGTTCCTCCCGCATCCGGGCGGGATTCTCGCGCTTAATCGGACATTTTCGACAAGGAGATCCTTTGGCATGCGCAGAGCATTGCTTGTTTGCGTGGCGGTTCTGGTCGTGGCGGGTCCCGCCGTGGCCGAACTGCAGAACGTCATCGTGGGCGGACAGATCCGCATCCGCGCCAACTACTATCGGAACGCCTACACCGACGTTCCGGAGATCCGGTGGCCGGACTTCTTTCTGCCCGGCCGGGCGGTGGGCGATCTGTTCGGGACCGGGAACAACGTGGTCAGCCTGTTCCGGTGGGATGACGACGGCAACGACCTCGACTTCATCGAGCACCGTACGCGGCTCTATGTGAACGCCGACTTCACCGACGAAGTCAGCGCCTTCATCGAGCTGGACAGCTACGACTGGTGGGGCGAGGATTTTCGTTCCGACTACATCACCGGCAGCGACTTCCGGGCGGTCAGCGGCGACGACGTGGAGATCTACCAGGCCTACATCCAGGCGGACCAGATGTGGGGCACCCCGTTGCGCCTGCGCATCGGCCGCCAGGAGCTGGAGCTGGGCAGCGAGTGGCTGGTGGGCAACAACGACGTGTCCTCGACCTTCCAGGGCCTGTCCTTCGACGCCATCCGCGCCACCTACGCGACCGACCTGTTCACGGTGGACGCGTGGGCCGCGAAGCTCAACGAAGTGGGCAGCTTTGAAGAAGACGGCGACACGGACTTCTACGGCGTCTACGCGAGCTGGATCGGCATCGAGGACATCACCCTCGACGCCTACTGGATGTTCCTCCGGGACGCCGGCTCTCTGAACGACACCAACCTGCCCTGGTTCGACGAATGGCTCGAGGACATCCTGGGCCTGGACGACTACGACCCCACGACCCTGCATACCGTCGGCCTCCGCGGAGCCGGCACCCTGGGTGCCTTCGATTTCGAAGCCGAAGCCGCTTACCAGTTCGGCGACGCCGGACAGGTCGGCTTCCTGTTCCGACCCTTCACGTACGGCGACGACGACGCCGAGTTCGACGGCCTCTGGGGCGCGAACCTCGAGTTGGGCTACACCTTCAACATGGCGTACTCGCCCCGCGTGTTCATCGGCGGCGCGTACCTCGATGGTGAAGACAACCGAGACCTCACCTTCTGGGAGTGGCTGAACCCCTTTGATCGGCACGACGCTTCGGTGAGCTTCAACCGCCTGTTCTCGAACTGGGAGTACAGCGAGTTCTTAGAGAACAGCGACCTGTCGAACGTGTGGGTCGCCCGGGCGGGCGTGAGCGCCAATCCCACAGAGAGCACCAACGTGCTGCTGACGGCGACGTACTTCCAGGCAGTCGAGTCGTGGGACGCTCCGCGCTACGTCAGCCTCGGCCGGTACCGCCTCCCCATCAACCCGAGCTGGAGCTGGTGGACCCAGGAAAGCGACGACAGCCTGGGCGTGGAAGTCGGCCTCTACGGCGGCTACGACTACAGCGACGACCTGACCTTCAACGCCGGTTGGGCGCATCTGTTCGTGGACGACGGTCTTGACGAGGGCAGCTTCACCGCCTGGAACGGCCTGCTGTTCAACGGCGGGACCGGCGACGACGACGCCGACTACTGGTTCCTCGAAGCGATCGTATCGTTCTGAGCCTTCGTCGGCTCAGGTTTGTTCAGGGCCCTCGGCTTTCCGGCCGGGGGCCTCTTCTTTGGGCTCCGGACGATTATGAAGGCGGACGGTCGTCTCTATTCGGTGCTGACGGGCTGATGCTTGCCGTCGAGGGCGGAGAGGAGGGTATGCCAGGCGAGGGTGGCGCACTTGATGCGCACGGGGAACTCGCGGACGCCCGAGAACACGGCGAGGCGGCCGAGGTCGTCGGCGTTGAAGGGGGTGTCGGGCGGGGAGGTGACGAGGTTGTGGAACTTCACGAAGAGCTCCTCCGCCTCGTGCTTCGTCTTGCCCTTGAGCAGGGTGGTCATGACGGAGGCGGAAGACTTCGAGATGGCGCAGCCAATCCCTTGAAAGCTCACGTCTTCGATGGTGTCGTCGGGGCCGAGCTTGAGGAAGACGGTGAACTGGTCGCCGCAGAGGGGGTTATATCCCTCGGCCTTGCAGTTAGCGTCCTCCATGACGCGAAAGTTGCGCGGTTTCTTGTTGTGTTCGAGAATCACCTGTTCGTACAGCCCCCGATTTCCCGCCATTACTCGAACACCTCTTTCACCTTTACAATGGCCCGCCCGAGGGCGTCCAGCTCTTCCTTCGTGTTGTAGAACATGAGCGACGCGCGCGCCGTGGCGGGCACGCCGAAACGTTGCATGACAGGCTGGGCGCAGTGGTGTCCGGCCCGGATGGCGATGCCCTCGCCGTCGAGGATCTGGCCGATGTCGTGGGGGTGGGCGCTGTCCATGAAGAACGACAGGACCGCCGCCTTGTTTCGGGCGGTGCCGATGATGCGCACCCCTTCGATGGCCTCGAGGACGGCCGTGCCGTAGGAAACCAGTTCCTCCTCGTAGGCGGCGATACGGTCCATGCCCACCTCGCTGAGGTAGTCGATGGCCGCGCCGAGGCCCACGGCGCCCGAGATGTGGGGCGTGCCGGCCTCGAACTTGTACGGCAGGGAGTTGTAGGTGGTTTTTTCGAAGGTGACCGACAGGATCATGTCGCCTCCGCCCTGGTACGGCGGCATGGCTTCGAGGAGCGTGGCCCGTCCGTAGAGGACGCCGATGCCCGTGGGCCCCAGCATCTTGTGGCCCGAGCACACGAAGAAGTCGCATCCGATGTCCTGGACATTCACCGGCATGTGGGGGGCCGACTGGGCGCCGTCCACCAGCACGCGGGCGCCCGCGTCGTGGGCCATCTCGGTGATGCGCTTGATGGGGTTGATGGTGCCCAGGGCGTTGGATGTCTGGGTGATCGCCACGATCCGGGTGCGCTCATTAAGCATCTTCTCGTACTCGTCGAGCAGCAGCTCGCCCCGGTCGTCGACGGGGATGACCCGCAGACGGGCCCCCTTCTCCTCGCAGAGCATCTGCCAGGGCACGATGTTCGAGTGGTGCTCCATGGCGGACACGATGACTTCGTCGCCGGCGCCGACGTTCTTGCGGCCGTAGGTCTGAGCGACGAGGTTGATGCCCTCGGTGGCGCCGCGGGT
>CAYVOE010000208.1:0-8931 GCA_964452795.1 uncultured Nitrospiraceae bacterium | reverse complement strand
AGCCACGACCCTTCCCTCTGTTATTATCCAACTCTGTGAAACGCCCCGGGCCCGCCGGCGAATTCCGAATCCGGCGGAACCGAAAGGTCCCCAAAACGCCTCAGGTGAAGCGATGACCTACTACCTGTACATGGCCCTGTTGATCGTCACCCTCGTGCTCTGGACCGTCATCGCGGTCCGCGACGACGGCCCCCACGACGACGAATAACCCCGTCTCACTCGTCCCCTTCCTCCGGGATGCGCCAGCGGCCGTACCCCAGCGACCGCAGGAAGGCGTCGATGTCGACCTCCGGCTCCCCCGTGGCCTGTTCCGGGTGGAACCGCAGAGGGTCCCGGATGTAGGCCCTCTGGCACCGCGGACACAGGTCCAGCGTGATGCCCTTGTACACCCCTTCCTCGATCGCCCGGGGGTCTTTGTGCTTGAGCTGCTCGATGAGGTCGAGGAGCTCTCCCCGGTGGTTCCGGACCAGGTCGAGCAGGCCCACCTCGAGCTCGTCGTAGGCCGCGTGCACGTTGATCTTCACCGTGTACCGCAGGGACCCCGGCCGCAGCTCGGCCCCGCAGCCGTCGCATCGGATGGTTATCATGGCATCCATCCTCGTGTGTCGCCTCGGAACAGAGTACACGCCCCGTCTCCCCCGTGCAACGCCGCCAGGCCAAGGAGGGCCGCCGGCCGTTGATTCCGCGCCGGGGAAGGTCCTATCCTACACGTTCACGCGCAGATCGACGCCGTAGAGGAAACGCCATGCAGGCCGAAATCGTCATGATCGGGACCGAACTGCTCATCGGGCAGATCGTCGACACCAACGCCACCTTCCTGGCCAAATCCCTGGCCGACAACGGGATAAACCTTTATTTCAAGACTACCGTGGGCGACAATTTCGGCCGCATCACGTCCGCACTCGACATCGCCCTGAACCGCGCCGACGTGGTGCTCACCTCGGGCGGCCTCGGACCCACCGAAGACGACATCACCCGGGAGTGCATCGCCGAGCTGCTGGGCCGTCCCCTCGAGTTTCGTCCCGACCTGTTCGCCCAGCTCGAAGCCCGCTTCTCCCGTTTCCGCCGACCCATGACGGAGAACAACAAGAAGCAGGCCTGCGCCCCCCGCGGCGCCATCGGCATCGAAAATCCCCACGGCACCGCCCCCGGCCTCATCGTCGAAGACGAACGGGGCACCATCATCGCCATGCCGGGCGTGCCGTCGGAACTCAAGCCCATGATGACCGACTCGGTGCTGCCCTACCTGCGACGCCGGTTCGGGCTTTCCGGCGTGCTCCGCGCCCGAGTGCTCAAGGTCTGCGGCGTAGGAGAGTCGCGCGTGGACGACATCATCGGCGATCTCATTCGGAACCAGCAGAACCCCACCGTGGGTGTCCTCGCTTCCCCGGAGTTCGTCCGGATCCGCATCATGGCCCGGGCCGACTCCGCCGACGCAGCCGACCGCCTCATCGATCCCGTGGACGCCGAGATCCGGCGACGCCTGCCGGGGCTCGTCATGGGCGTCAACGACGACACGCTCGAAGGGGCCGTCGATGCCGTCCTCCGGGCCGTGGGCTGGCGTCTCGCCGTCGGCGAAACCCTCACCGGCGGGGTCGTCGCGCAACGCCTCACCTCGGTGGACGCTGCGTCCCTCGCAGGGGCCCTGGTGCGGCCCCGGGCTTCACTGCCGGGTGGTGGCGGCGCCCCGGCGGCGCTCGAGCTGGCCCACGAAGTGCGCGAAACCTTCGACGCCGAATGCGGCCTCGCCCTGGTGTCCGACCCGCGGGACCGTACCTGCCACATCGCCTTCGTCACGCCCGAGGGACAGGCCGTCTGGGAATCGCCCTTCTGGGAAGCCGAGCCCGTCAGCCAGTTGCGCGCCGCCGTCACCGCCCTCGAGCAGGTCCGGCGCCACCTCGTCGCGCTCCGTCCGGTCTGACCGCGAAGCCCCCTCCCACTCCTCGCTACCACGGGCGTGTCTGCGGCTGGCTCCTACACCCCCCTAAATAGCCATCGAATTTCGCTTCCGAGATTGAGCGGAACCTTCGAGCGGCCGATGGCAAATCGGTTGTCAAAGATGCGGTCCATCTTTCGAACCGACGCCGAATTCGTCTTACCAGATCTCTCTTAGATCCGTCTTTATAAAGATCCTTTATAAGTCTCTTATAAACTCTTTTATTAGCAATATTACAAGATACTTTATAAGATTCTTTAGCACCTTCCCCAGGCCGGTCCGCCTCTCCCCTCCCCGCCCCGGATCCCGCAAATACTTGACATCGGCTCCGTAAGTGATTATGTTGTGCGCGCAAGAGGGCTCCTAGCGGGGCACGATCCGGGTAACGCATTCCGAATCCAAGAGCAGAGGAGATGCTGTGTTCGAATTAGTCGCGTTGATGCTGCTGTCTCAGCAGCCGCTTCAACCCGTCGTCGAGGGTGTGGCATCGTATTACACGGTCAAAGAAACCAGTACCATCACCGCATCGGGTGAGACTTTTCGCGACGATGCTTATACCTGCGCCATGCGGATCGGCGAATTCGGCAAGTATTTCCTTGTCGTTGCGGAAAATGGGAATTCGGTGATCTGCAAGCTTAATGATCGCGGTCCCTTCGTAAAGAACCGCGTCATCGACCTGTCACGCGCCGCCATGCGCAAACTCGACGCCAAAGCGGGAACCCTTCGGGTAAAAGTCTATCCCCTGGGCGATCACCTGCCCTCACACCTGGCCGCTCGCCGATAGCTTCGACGGCTCCTTCTAACGCGGCACACGCCGCGATTCCGGAAAATCCCTTGCCTCTTCCGACTTCTTCGCAGTTACGGGGTTCGCGGTTTATACCAACTATTTGGTAACGGTATATCCGTGAATTCGCAGCGCCTGGGGCCAATGCCAGAGGACTGCGGAAACTTCGGGATTTCCTCCCCTTCCGCCGTTTTGCATGACGGGAACGCGGGGCACGGATGTGCCCGCTGACGGGGCGGAGTCAGGCGGGAATAGAAGGTCAGGCTTCGGGAAGATCGGTGTTGGCGGGGCCGTTGTAGACGCGACCGTAGGCGTCGAACCGGGATCCGTGGCAGGGGCAGTCCCACGACTTCTCCACGGGATTCCAGCTCACAATGCACTGCATGTGAGGGCAGACGGCCGACCGCTCGTGGATTGCGCCCCGTTCGTCGCGGTAGACGGCGAGCTTCTTGAGGCCCCGGCGCAGGATGGCCCCCTCGCCGGGAGCCAGGGCCTCGGGCGGCTCGATTTCGCCCGGGGTGACGTAGTCCACGTACTTTGACACCACGTCCAGCTGCATGCCCGCGAACCGGCCGAGGGCGCCGGCAGGCACGCGGCCGGGGTCGAAGAGCTTCTCCCAGGGATTGGCCCGCTTCGTGATGAGGTCGGTGCACAGCATGGCGCCGATGGTGCCGTGGATCATGCCGTCGCCCGAATCGCCGCTGATGACGTAGACGTTCTCGTTGCCGGGGTTGCGCCCGAGCCAGCCGAGACCGTCGATGGGCTCCATCACCTGGCCCGACCATCGATACTCGACCGCCTGGATCACGGGGAAATGGCGGCGGGCCCATTCTTCGAGCCGTTGGAACCGTTCCCCATATTCCCTGTCCTGCCCCGTGCGGTGGTCCTCGCCGCCGACGATGAGGAAGTCCCGGTTTTCGCCGTTCCGTCGTTCCGTGTGAACCCGCGCATAGTGATAGGGATGGTCCGTATCCCAGTACAACGCCGGAGGGACGCTGTTCTCCGGAATGCGGGCGGCGAAGGCATAGGTCCGGTACGGGGCCTGCTTCGAGTGGATGGCGATGCGGTCGTTGATGGGCACGTTGGTGGCCACGATCACCGCGCCCGCGCTGACGCGAGGGCCGTCGGCGGTCCCGACTTCGCAAACGGCGCCGTCTTCGATGCCTTTGGCGTGGGTTCCGGTGTAGAGGCGGCCTCCGTGGCGGGCCAGGGCCTTCTCAAGCCCGGCGAGGTATCGCAGCGGATGGAACTGGCCCTGTCGCGGGATACGCAGGCACTTGCCGGAGTCGAAGAAGTCGATGGGAACCCGGGCCAGACGCTCCACGTTCGTCAGTCCGGCCCGGTGACAGGCCTCGAGCTCGCGGTCCAGGGCTTCGTCGGACTGGCTCGGCGGCGTCCACAGAAAGGCGTCCAGGCGGGCGAAGTCACAGTCGATCCCTTCCTCCTGAATGTTCCGCTCGATCCGGTCCAGGGCCGCCGAGGCCGCGTTCGCCGCCGTGCGGGCGCCCTCCTTCCCGTGAACCCGCTCGTACTCCCGGTACCCGTCGTCCAGGTGGGTAGACAAGTGAGCCGTGGTCCGGCCCGTGGCGCCGCCGCCGACGGGGCCGTCGTCGAGGACGACCACCGAATGGCCTTCCTTCGCCAGCAGATAGGCGGCGCTCAGCCCGGCGAGGCCGGCGCCGACGACGCACACGTCGGCCTGGGCGTCTTCTTTCAGAGGGCCGGGACCGGATACTTCCTGGGTGGCCATCCAGAGCGAGGTGGTGGCGCCGGAATCGTTGTTCATGCGGGTTCTCCCCTCGAGGACTCGAGGTATGGGCGGGCGGGCGTCGGCGTTCAGCCAACCATGATTGGGACCAGGATGAAGGGTCTCCCGGCTCGCGGACGGTACAGAGGCGGGCGCCCGCGCCCTTCTTCAGGACGCGGGCGCCGGGATCTTGTCAGGGGTATGGCAGGGGCCTAGTAGCGGTAGAAATGGTCCAGCTCGCGCTCGGCGTCTTCGCGGCCCAGGCCGTAATGCTCCTGGAGCAGGCCGGCGACCTGTTCGCGGCGACCTTCCGTCTGATCGAGTTCGTCGTCGGTCAGTTCGCCCCACTTCTCCTTGATGCGGCCCTTGATCTGCTTCCAGTTTCCTTCTACTTGATCGCGGTTCATGGTACTGCCTCCTGGATTCGCGCCCGCCGACAACACAAAAGCGACGCGTCGCACGGGAGACCTCCAACGGAATCGTCGGGGGAACCTCGGGGCATCCCTTTCGGAAGGCGGGCGGAAGGTAAGGTGTGGATTGTTGAGGCGGGCACGTTGTGCCCATGTATCGGAATTGTACCGCGTCGGGGTGAGTCGAGACAAGCCCGACGCGCCGCAAATACTTGTAACGCCTTTCAATTCAAAGCGTTACAAGATCCGACATCGGCGCTACCGGCCGTCCCGGTCGAAGTCGCCGGGAAGGGCGCGCTCGATGCGGTCCCAGGCGTCGCGGGCCGCGGGCCGGGCACGATCCCAGTCCAGTTCGCATTCGCCGCGGTAGGTCTCCCAGTCGCGGCTCAATTCGGGTTCGGCCTCGTCGAAGGAGCGGCCGGCGGCGCCGTAGCGGCCGTAGCTTTCCCAGCCGTAGCGGTACGCGGGCTGATACGTTTCGTAGCTCATGTTTTCGTCGTAGTAGGGACGCGACACGTACTGCTCGCGCCAGAAGGCATCCTCTTCGGTGGGATTGACCTTCTCGGCAACGCCCTTGCCGGCGAGGGCGCCCGCGATTCCACCGGCCACCAGGCCGATGGCGGCGCCGACGGGACCGCCCGCCGCACCGATGGCCGCACCGGCCGCCGCACCGCCGGCCGTTCCAAGGCCCGTGCCGACGGGATGGGCGCCGGGTTCATCCGTGATGGGGTCGCGGTTGGCAGGGTTGTCGTCCGTGAGATCCCGTTCGACGGGAGTTTCGTCCGCATAATCGCGGTTGGCGAACTCATCGGGATCGAAATGCTCTTTTTCTTTCTTCTTGCGCATCGAAAATGCTCCTTTGGAGGGCTTTGGAAACCCTTGGGCCGGCGCGTACGGGGGTCCTTTGGGGCGACCGATGGGGTCGAAGGCAGGGGGAAGGACCGACGCGGGCCTCTCAACTTCGGCGCGCTCCGGTCCGGCGGACCGGCGTGTGCAGCGCCACCCCTATTGTACCCCAAAACGGCGGGTTGCGGGGGGCCGGCGCAATGACTAGAATGGTTGGAAAGGTTCAGCACTATTTTCCGGTTGAGTAACGAGAGGATGCGATGGAGTCCGCGATGCGGTTGTCGGACCATTACGGCCCGGGAAAGTTCGGTTTGTCCTACGAATTGTACCCGCCCAAGACCGAGGCGGCGGAAGCCGATCTGTTCCAAAACCTGGCGGAATTGGCCGCCTTCGCTCCCTCCTTCGTAACCTGCACCTACGGCGCCGGCGGCTCCACCCGCGAAAAGACCCTCGACGTGGTCGAACGGGTCCGCCGCGAGTTCCGGGTGCCGGTGGCCTCCCACCTCACCTGCGTGGGCGCCACCGTCGACGACCTGCGCGCCTACCTCGAAGAGGCGCGGCGCCGGGACGTATCGTACATCGTGGCCCTCCGGGGAGACCCGCCCCGCGGCGAGACCGCGTTCCGCGCCGTCGAGGGGGGGCTCTGCCACGCGAACGAGCTCGTGGCCCTGATCCGGGCCGAGTTCCCGCGGTTCGGCATCGGCGTCGCGGGCTACCCCGAGACGCATATTGAGGCGGAGAGCCCCAGCGTCGACATCGACCACCTCAAGCGCAAGGTCGATGCCGGCGCCGACATCGTTATCACCCAGCTCTTCTACGACAACGCCGACTATTTCCGGTTCCGGGAACGGTGCGCCGCGGCGGGCATCGGGGTGCCCATCGTGCCCGGCATCCTGCCCGTGACGAACCTGGCCCAGGTGAAGCGCATTTCGTCGCTCTGCGGGGCCCGGCTGCCGCAACCCTTCCTCGAGCACCTCGAGTCGCACGAGGGCGACGCGGCGGCCCAGTTCGAGGCGGGCGTCGAGTACGCCGTGGGCCAGGTCGAGGAGCTGGTACGCGAAGGGTGCCCCGGCATCCACTTCTACGTGCTGAACAAGTCCCGGGCAACGGCCCATATTCTGCGCGAACTCACGCTGCCGGTGGCGGCGGTGTACCGCGGCCTCACCTGCGAGTTGCCGCGTCGCCCCGTATCCCGGGAGTGAGCGCCGACGGTCGGGACAACAGGGCGGGTCTTGACCTTCGTCGACGGTCGTCGCGTCGCCGTGTCTCCGGCGGCGTGCAATCGATCGTCCATCGACTACAGGGCGCGGCCGCAACAAGGGCGTTCGAGGCGTGAGTGCCGTCCCTTCGCCCGGTATTTGTAAAAATGTTACGCGGCGCGGCCCCGGGGTGGTCTCCTCGGACGGCCGACGCCGACGACCGATAGTTGAAGACCGGCAGTTGATTTCCTGGAGGTTTGAATGACGGAACCGCTGATCGCCGATACCCGACCCGCCGTGCTGGAGCTCGACCCGGGCACCTACTGGTGGTGCCGCTGCGGAAGGTCTCGTACGCAGCCCTTCTGCGACGGATCCCACAAGGGCACGGGCTTCACGCCCATCGAATTCAAGGTCGAGGAACGCAAGCGCATCGCCCTGTGCAACTGTAAACGCAGTCAGAAAGCCCCTATGTGCGACGGAACCCACAAACTACTGAAAAAGGACGACGCCGCCACCCCGCTTGAGTAAATGCGTCCGCGGGTCGGAGTCTCCAGGAGCCCTTACCGTGACCCGAGTTCCCCCAGCGTCGCCGAAGTCCGCTCCATCCGAACCGGTACTGGTCGTCCGCTGCGAATGCGGGCAGGAATATCGAGCTCCGCGCGACGCTCTGCGCGCCGGCGGGCGCTGCACGCAATGCGGCCGGGAACTCAAGGCGGGCGACGACAACGCCCGCCCCGCTCCAGCGGACGGCTCGAACAACGTCCTCGCGCCGGCCGCGCCCCGGCGCATCGAATCGCTCGATCAGCTTCGCGGATACGCCATATTCGGTATGATCTTCGTGAACTGGTTCGGCCACTTCGCCGTCACGCCCTGGGTCCTCGACCACCAGCGCGACGCCTACAGCTACGCCGACACCATCGCGCCCCTGTTCATCTTCGTGGTGGGCATGGGCTTCCGGCTCTCGCTGCAACGGCGCGCCGCCAAGGCGGGCCTCGGCGCAGCGCGCCGGTCTTCGCTCAAGCGTTACCTCACCCTCTTCCTCATCGCCATCCTCTTCTACGGGCCCGACTACCAGAAGGACTGGTGGGACGCCCTCACGACGATTGCCCTGGCGGGCGTCCTCTCGCTGCCCTTCATCGACAAGGGCATAGGCATCCGGGCCGCAGCCGCCTTCTGTTACCTCGGCGTGTACAGCCTGGTCTTCTTCGGCACCGGCTACGGAGAGTGGTTGTACCACGACAGCATGAACGGCGGACCCATGGGCATATTCTCGGGGGCCTTCACGCTGCTCTTCGGAACCATCGCGTATGATCTCCTGGCGTCGAAAAACGCGGCCCGCACGGTGCGCGTCTCGCTGGGCATTGGCGTGGGCCTCATCGCCCTCGCCTTCGCGGCGTGGTACCTCATCCCCACGGACTACAACGGCTACGAGCCCTACGGCGCCGCGTGGCCCTTCGCCAAGCGCTGGAGCCTGGCGCCCTTTGAACTGCTGTCCACGGGGTTGGCCTTCCTGGCCTTCCTCTTCTTTTACTGGTTCTGCGACATGCGCGGCCGCCGCTTGCCCCACCTCACGATCCTGGGCGAGAACCCCCTCGTCATCTACCTGCTCCAATACGCCCTGCTCGAGATGAACGGGATCTTCCTCATCGCCCCGCTCGAGGGCCTCGACGATACCGTGAGCGTGGGCGCGGGGGTCTACGCCGTGGTGGGCTACGTGTTGTTCTACCTCTTCTGCTACGCCGTCGCCCGTCGCCTCCACCGCGACAACACCATCATCAAGCTATAGGCCGTGCGGGATACCGGCAAGCGGACGAAGGGCCCTTGAATCGACGCATGCCGGAGCCCGGCCCGCCCATTGGACGGGACGTCCCGCCACCGGCGTCCGCCCCACCCGTCGCAGGGCTACGAGGACTGCGCTCGACGGGTTCATGAGCCATGCCCCTCCCCGTCATTGCGAGGAGCGGGCTCCTGTGGGAGTACAGACGAACGGAGAAACAGCCTGTGGTTGC
>CAYVOE010000207.1:0-8931 GCA_964452795.1 uncultured Nitrospiraceae bacterium | reverse complement strand
GCGCAGTCCTCGTAATCTTACGGCGGGTGGGGGCCGGTGTCGGTGGCGGGGCGAACGTATCCGATTGTTGACCTGCGTCGCGGCGCAGGGTCCCCCGAGGCGAGGCGGGCAGGGGCTAGGGGGCGGCGTCTCGGCGGGAGGCGAGGTATCGGCGGACTTCTTCGAGGACGTCGGCCCGGTCCACCCAGGGTTTGTATACGAGCCGCATGTTGAGGCCGTATTCGCGGTTCGGTTCGTAGTCGGGCACCACGAGTTGAAAATCCCAGGCGGGGTTGTGGCCGTCTTTGGCGCGGGTGGAGCCGCCGCCGCTGGGGGAGTGGGCGAAACGGATGTGGGGGTTGGGCTCGAAGATGAAGATGAGCACCATGTTGCGGAAGCGGCCGTAGAAGAAAGGCTCGGAATAGCGCAGGGGCGAGAACCGATTCCAGAGCACCGGCACGGAGGTGTCGAGGGGCAGCTCGGTGTCGTCCTCGCTGAGGACGGTGCTGTTGAGGTCGTGCTGCTGGGTCATGAACTGGACCCAGACGGGCTCGTCGAGGGTCGACCCGCCGGCGAGGAAATAGTAGCTCTTGTTGTCGGGCTCGTTGATGTAGGAGGCCCAGAACACGCCGAAGAAGCCGCCCGCCAGGTCGTCCTTGCGCGGGATGCACCGGAAGGACAGATCGATGTAGTAGGGCTCCTTGAGCTCGAACCGGGTCCGGCTCTCGATGCCGTAGAAGGGCGTGGGAGCCTGGTACAGCTCGACGGCCCGCTCGCCCACCCGTTCGAAGCGCATGTCCTGCACCCGGGGTTCGAAGAAGACGGCGTTGTCGGGGTGGCGGGGCCGGGCGTCGAAGAAGTTCTCGAGGTTGAGCCCGGCGTAAAGCGGCACGAAGGGCGTCTCGTCGCAGTCGGGCGAGCTTATGGAGAACACGCCGTTGTATCCCGCCCGGTGTTCGCCGAGGGCGCGGTTGTTTCCGATGGTACACCGGAGCCGCGACACTTCGAGGACGTCGTAGTCCGCGCCTTCCCGGCCGTCGGCGGCTTCCGGGGCCGATACGGCCGCCGTGAGGAGAACCAGTGCCAGCGAGTGTCCCATCATGGTGTCCGTCCTCCGTTGGATGCGTCCGGACCGTCTTTTTCGGTAGCGGGTTCGCTCGATACTACTGGACCGATTCGGGGGTGCGGTAGACCGTCCCGGCGATTTCGTCGGAGACTTCGATGCCCGGGGAGAAATCGAAGGCGAACCGGGAGGGGGGAAGGTTGCCGTTCACCTGGACCCGGTCGACGACGTACTCGATGCTTCCCGTGAGGCGGGCCTTGGGCCTTGCGCCCGGCCGCTGCGAGACGGCGGGCTGGTAGAGGTCGATCTTGGCCTCCTTCGGGAAGGGGAAGCCGCCGGGTTTGTAGAAGCTCTCGACGCGGTACTCTCGGGCCATCAGCCCCGTCTCGGCGTCGACGAGGCGGGTGCGGGCCGGCAGCCACCCGTAGTCGGGCGCCAGGTCGAGGGTCACGTCGTAGAGGCGGGTCTCGCCGTCGACGTTGATGCGGCACCGTCCGGCCACGCGGTGGGTGGCGATCTCGCCCACGTGGGTGTCGTCCTTCACGAGCCGGGTGTCGGGTTGGGCGAGGAAGTCGGGCAGGGTGATGCCGCGGGAGAACCGGCCCACGTAGTAGGCGAAGCTGAGGTCGTCGACGGGCACGGCATGGCCGCGCTGGATGCGTCCGCGGACGTCTTCGAAGGCGTTGCGGCGGCCCTGCCAGCGGGTGACGTCGCCGTCGAAGGCGACGATGGTGTACCTGCCGCCCTGCCACAGCTCGAGATACTCGAGTCCCGGGGCCAGCATCCAGATGTTGGGCCGTTCGGCGTTGGCCATCTCGTTGGTGCGGGGCACGGGGATGAACCCGAACCGGTCGTACCGCACATGGGTGGCGCGGTCGGATACGGCGATGTCGCGGACGCCGCTCCAGTGCTCGTCGACGGCGCGGCGGATGTCGTCGAGGGTGATGGCCTTTTGCCTGGCGTGGGCCGGGGCGACGGCGATGAGCAGGACCGCGCCGCAGAGGATCAGGGCATGCTTCACGAAGTCTCTCCTTCGCCCGAGCCCAGGGGTTTGAGGCGGATGTTGCGGAAGGCCACGTAGCCGCCGTGGTCGGTCAGCGCGATAAACCCGTTGCGCAGCCGATGGCGCAGCTCCTCGTTGTCGTCGAAGCTGAGATCGTGGATCACCTGGCCGTTGAGGATGGACTTGTAGCGGGGACCGTCGAGGACGATCTCGAGCTCGTTCCATTCGCCGGGCGCGCGGCTGGCGTCCACCGGGGGCGCCACCACGTCGTAGATGGCCCCCGTGCTGTCTTTCGTCGGCGGGTCGCTCCGGTAGCCCAGCATCTGGAACTCGAAGCCGACTTTCGAGCCGCGGTTGGCCCGGGGCAGGCGCATGTGGAGCCCGCTGTTCTTGCCCTCGCCGATCTTCCACTCGAGGCGGAGCACGTAGTTGTCGTAGCGGTCGCGGGTCCGCAGGGAACCGCCGCCGCGGGCGTTCCATTCGATGGCGCCGTCGCGCACGATCCAGCCCTTCTTGTTGTCGCCGGTGACGATCCAGCCGTCGAGGTCGCGTCCGTTGAAGAGGGCAATGAACCCTTCGGCCCGTTCGGCTTCCGACAGGACCGAATTGTCGGGGGTCCAGGGCTGAGACTCCTCGGGATAGGCCATGGCCGCCTCGAATTTCTGATAGTTCTCATCGGTGCCGGGGAGGATGTAGTGGACGGGACCTCGCGGGTCTTGGGCGATGCGGCCCAGAAGCAGGGCGGGCCGGTTCCGGGGCGCATCGGCCTCGGACTCGACGATGAGCACGTCGCCCGTCTCGGGCGCGGCCACCACGAGGTCCGGCGCGGCCGACTTGAACTCCTTGGCCAGTTCGGCGGCGTCGGGCCCGTCGAACCAATACACGCAGAGGGGATAGTCCGCCAGGGCCCGACCGGCGGCGCGGGCGGCGGCCCGGCGCGCCTCGGGGTCTTGCGGGGCGTCTTCGCCGAGGACGCGGCACAGGGTACCCATGCGCCGCCACACGATCTGTTCGAGGGCCTTGTCGAGGTTCTCGAGCGCGTCGGGGGCCAGGGTCGTGCCGTCGGCGCTGTACCCGTAGAGATCGACGCTCACCGCGTTGGCGCCCACCTCGGAAATGCGGTTCAGCGTGGTCACGAGTTCGGCGAAGGTTACGCCGGGCCGGATGAGGTCCCGCGCCTCGAGGGCATAGAGCTCTTCCTCGTAGCGGCCGCGCATCAGGGCGTCGCCTCGGACGCGGTATTGGTTCCGTTCGATTTCGACCCCGCTGGGGGTGCGCAGGTCGGCGGTGGCGCAACTCATGGCGAGGGCGCATACCATCGAGGCCAGGGTCAAGGCGGCAGCAGCGGATCGCATGGCAGATTCCTTCCCGATTTTAGCCCTAGTGGGAAAGACTCTATCGCTGCCCGCCTTGAAAACGCAACCCTGCGCCTTAAAGCGGCTTGGGCGTCCCACCCGAATTCAAAGCAGCGACAACATACGGCAACCCGACCGGGACGGCGAGGCCACGGCCGCTCAGGGCGCGGCAGGCGATGCTTCTTCGGTCCGAGCCACCGACACCGTGGCGTCGGCATCGGGCGGGGCCACGAGGGACGCCAGGTAATCGGCGAGGGCCGCGATCTCGGCCTCCGTGCCCACCAGGGGCGGCATGTAGGCGCGGTAGGGCGAATCCTCCTGGTGCTGGTGCAGCATGGAAAGGATGTTGCCCACGGCTTCGCGGTCGCGCCCGGCCAGGAGCCGGCGCAGGGACCGGTAGCCGTCGACGGTGTGGCAGGACATGCACTGTCCGCGCATCATGAGCTCGCCCCGGGCCCGACGGAGTTCGGCGTCCTCCGGCCGGACGTCGCCGGCGTCCATGCGCGCCCAGGCCGCCCGTTCTTCGGGGCGCACCCAGGGTGTTTGGGCGAGGTAGCCTTCGCGGTTGAAGCGCTCGACGTCGCCCTGTACGCGGACGCCGTTCGAGTACATGTGCCGGCCCACGACGTAAGGTTTCCGGAGCATCTCGCGGGCCATTTCGGTGGAGCCGGTGGCGGCGAGGGCCAGGAGCAGGACGGCGCAGGCATGGCCGAAGGTGAAATCGCGGGCGTTGCGGTAGGCCAGGAAATAGACGATGGCGCCGAGGGTGGCCGAGGTGATGATGGTGACCAGGGTGGCGCGGGTGACCTGGGTGAACACGCCCTGACCGATGGTGGCGATGCCGAGGTTGATGAGGCTGCGCTGCTCTTCCGGCACCTGGTAGAGGTACCAGACCAGGAGGACGGGGAGCAGGAAGAAGCCGGGAATCAGCCACTTGGCAGAGTACTGGATGACGCGCTTCTTGACGTCGGGCCGCTCGAACCCGTCGATGCGGCTGGCCGTCAGGAGGGCCCACACGCCGGCCAGAGACACGCAGATGAGGGTGCGCAGAAACAGGCTGGGCCAGTAGGTGGGGTTGAAGAAGGCGTACCAGAACTTGCTGGATTCGGCGCCCGTGCCGGCCACGGAAAGCCAGGCCTCGCCGGGCGTGAGCATGAAGGTGAGGATGCCGTTGATGACGACCAGGGTGAGGAAGGAGAAAACGGCGTAGACATAGCCCACCTTGAGGTGGAGCGAAGCGGGAATGCGGTTCCAGGTGTAGTAGTAGACCGCCGCCGCGCTGAGCTCGACGAAGAAGAAGGTCCACTCGATGGCCCACCCGAAGACGAAGTTGTGGATGAGGGTGCTGGTGGCCTCGGGATTGGCCAGGCCGATGGCGAACCAGATGCCCACGCCCGTGGACGCGCCGAAGACGCCCGTGAGGATGAGGAAAAACTTCGAGTGGCCGCGGAGGATCTCGAGCCAGTCGGCGCGTTGTTCGCGCAGGGCCTTGCGCTCGGCCAGGGGCAGGTAGAGCCCGCCGCCCACGGCGAAGTGGCTGATCATGACGTGAATGATGGCGATGGCGCCAATGACCCAGCCGCTTCCGATGATCGGCACGTCCCAGGACGGGTAATTCATGTCTCGGTTCCTACGTTCGTTGGCTATCGGCTGCCGGCCGTCCGTGCGGAACGTTCAGCCGTCAGCGCCCATAATTCATCTCTTGCAACCGCTACAGATCCGCATAGGCCCAGAGGGTGGTCACGACGAGGGCCGCCAGCATCGCGATGCCGAACCCCGTGGCGATGCGGGCGCGGCGGGCGGCCCGGCTGTCCCGGTCGAGGAAGGGAATGAGCCCCCACAGGATGCCCACGACGGCGAACAACAGCATGCCCGCGTATTCGCCGACGGCCCCCGGCAGCCAGCGTCCCAGGAGCTTGAGCACCTGGAACTGGCTCATGAAATACCACTCGGGGTGGATGCCTTCGGGCGCGGGCGCGGCGGGGTCGGCGGGCGCGCCGAGCTGCCAGGGATACAAGGAAGCCAGGAGGGCCACCACGTTGAAGGCGATGAGCCACATGGCCAGGTCCTTGACGAAGAAGTTGGGGAAAAAGGGTATGGCGCGCCGCTCGTGGGCGGGTTTCGCCTCCTCGCTCGGCGGGACGGCGTTGCCGTGCCGTTGCACCAGCCAGAGGTGGAAAGACAGCACCGCGATGAAGACGAGGGGCAGCACCACGGCGTGGAGCGTGAAGAACCGCTGGATGGTGACGTCGGAGACCGTTTCGCCGCCCTGGACCAGGGTGACGATGACGGGTCCGAGCCCGGGAAGGGCCTGGGGTATCTCGAGGCCCACCTTGGTGGCGAAGAAGGCCAGCTCGTCGAAGGGGAGCAGGTACCCGCTGAATCCGAAGACGAAGGTGAGCCCCAGCAGGACCAGCCCGCTCCACCATCCGAACTCGCGGGGCTTGCGGTAGGCCTTCATGAAGAAGACGGAGAACATGTGGACGAACACGGCCAGGACCATGAGGTTGGCCGACCAGGAGTGGGCGGACCGGATGAGCCAGCCGAAGTCGATCTCGTAGGTAATCTGGCGGACGGATTCGTAGGCGTCGGCACCGGGCCGGTAGTACACGAGCAGCAGCACGCCGCTCACCGCCTGGACGAGGAAGAAGAACAGGGAAATGCCTCCCCAGTAATACCAGAAGCTGTGGGCGTGCTGGGGCACTTCCTTCTTCCGGGCGAGTTCGAGCAGGGCGTCGAGGCCCAGGCGCTCGTCGATCCACCCATATATGCGGTGCGCCGGCGATTCAGGCGCGAGAAATGCGGGCTTGGCCATCGATCATCTCCACGTGGTACGGCTTCAGCGGCTTGGGGGGCGGTCCGGCCACGTTCTTTCCCGATTCCATGTCGTAAACGCCGCCGTGGCAGGCGCAGAAGATGCGCCGCTGGTCGGGCTGGAACTGGACCGTGCAGCCGAGGTGGGTGCAGACCGCGTCGAAACACACCATCGACCCGTCCTCGAGGTGAATGAGGATGGCCGGCCGGGTGCCGAACAGGAACTGGAGGGCCGTCCCGGGCGGGGGCAGCTTGTCGGCGCTCAGGGTCATCTCGGTGATGGTGCCCAGGGCTGCGGCCCGTTCCGCCGGCGTGGCCAGGTACCGGTAGATGGGGTAGCCGACGCCTCCGGCGTAACAGGCCGACACCAGGCCCACGCCCGCCTTGAAGAAGACGCGCCGCGTGAGGGGCTTGCCGCCGTCTTCAAAGGCGTTCGTGTCGCCGGGATCCGTAAGGGTCGTCATCGTTCTCCTACCTCGTAAAGTCTTGGGACCCGGGCGTCGTCTTGAAATCCCGGGTTCCGGATCGATCATCGCTACACATAGGGTTCCGCCACGGGCCTGGCCCGGATCACCACGCGGGCCAGCCAGCCCACCACGGCCAGGGCCGCCACAAAGCAGACCAGGAACAGGATGACGGTGGACGCGTTGGTGCTCACGGCGCGGTCCCAGATATCGAAGCCCGCCGCCCGCAGGGCCGCGTAGCGAATGCCGTCGCGCACCAGGGCCACCAGAGTCACGGCCAGGAAACCGACGCCGGCCACGGCCGCCGTCAGCCCGGGTGTGGGTGCGGGCCGGCGCGAGACCGCAACCCCCAGGGCCACTAGCCCCACCGCGGAGAGCAGCCAGGCCGCGGCGCAGATCTTGTAGAAGAGGAGATCGGAGTAGAGGGCGCGCACCGCCTCGGGCTGGGCCTTGTAGGCCCACAGGCCCACGACGATCTGGAGCGCCGCGAAGATGGTCACGCAGCGGCCGCCCCAGCGGTTGAGGAAGGCGCGCAGGTCCTCCGACCGATCTTTGACGAGGGCCAGCAGGAGGAGACCGGCGCCGCCGGCCACCCCGCCGCCGAGCATCATGAACAGCCACCGGGGAAACACGGCGTGATCGCCCGTGTGGAAGGAAGTGCCGGTGGGGCTTTCGCGGTAGATGGTCGCCCACGTGTCGGGTCGGAGCATCAGGGACATGTTGGTCGAGTAGACCATGCCGATCATCAGGACCACCAGCAGGCCCGCCACGCCCACCGCCGTGACGCCCCGGCCGGAGTCGTAGCCCCGGATCATGAGGTAGAGGGCCGAATAACCCGCCATGAGCAGGAAGATCACGCCGATCCACCACAGGCCGATGAGGATGCTGCTGGTGTAGAGGGCGCGCCCGTAGAGGACCTGGGCGAACAGGAGCGGGGGGACGCCGAGGTTGATGACGTAGGTCATGACGATGGGCAGCTTGCGCCCCACGAGCTTCGAGGCCTCGGTGAGCCGTTCATCCGACCGCCGTCGTCCGTACCATCCCCATATCGTGGCGAAGGCCAGGCCTCCCACGAGCAACTGGAGCGAGACGAAGTGCAGAATCAGGGTGAGCGTGTGGAGCGCCACGAAGATCCACACCGGTGCAGGCAGGGGGATAGGGTCCAAGGCCGGAAGAGACTCCATTACACCGTTCTCCATCAAGGATCGAAATTCCATCAATGCCGGAGAACCGGTGCACGAACAGGCCCCACCCCGGGCGAAATGGTCCCGATTCAACCGGCTCCTGACCCGAGCAAGTCCGGTGCCATCGCGTTTTCAGGCCGATTACGGGGAGTGTAAGCCTTTTATGGCGGGGATTTTACGCGTTTGCAGGCGGATGGAGGGATTTGGCGGGCTGTTCGCATGCGCTCATTTTGAGCATTTGTGCTCAAGACACTAATGCTCATCGGATCCGCGATCGCTCTGACATCGCCATCAGCATTAGGGGGAACTCCGAAGGGGATAGATACGCAGCGATCCAGGTCGACCTACCACGCGACCCTCCCGGGACTGAACGCGAACCGGCGGGAAATTCCCCGAAGGGGATATATACGTTAGCCCAGGGTCAGCGAGCGCAGCGAGCGCCACCCTGGGTAACGACGCCACACCCCACCGTTCTTTTCCCCGAAGGGGATACATACGCAGCGATCCAGGCCGGCAACTGGACGGGACTGTCCCGCCATCGAGGGTGTTCCCACGCATCGTAGGACTACGAGGACTGCGCTCAACGGGGCCGTGAGCCTGCCCCCTCCCGTCATTGCGCAGGAGCGGGATCCTGTGGGAGTACAGCCGAACGGAGAAACAATCCATGATCGCGCCCATGCCTTCGGTGGGCACCCATACAGGAGCGACGCGGCAATCTCACATGAGCCATTGACTGAGACGCAAAGTCATTCCATAGGTAAAGATTGCCGCGTCGCTCTCTTCGGGCGCCCACAGACGATGTGGGTGGGATCAACGTAATCCCTCCTCCCGTATGGACTTTCACGGAGGGCCGCTCCTCGCAATGACGGGATGTGTCATTGCGCAGGAGCGGGTTGAGCGCAGTCCTCGCAGGCTTACGACGGGTGGGGTCGATGTCGGTGGCGGAACAGACCGAGCGAATGGCTGACCTGTATCCCTACCTATGTATCCCCTTCGGGGAAAAGACGGTGGGGCGGTCCTGATCCCAGGGTGGCGCTCGCTGTCGCTCGCTGACCCTGGGCTAACCTAT
>CAYVOE010000206.1:0-8952 GCA_964452795.1 uncultured Nitrospiraceae bacterium | reverse complement strand
GCTATGTATCCTCTTCGGGGAATTTTCTCGGGGTCGGGTTCAATTGCGGAAGGGTTGCGTCGTCCATCAACCTGGACCGCCGCGTGTGTACCCTGTGGGGAGTCCGTATGCGTGCGTTCTGGGCGGGTTCTCCCCCGCATCGGTCACAGATCGATGCCCAGCGCGGTGAGGGCGGCTTCGACCTGGCCGGACCAGTCGCGGCGCGACGCCGGATTCGCGGGGCTGGGGTGCGGGATACGCCCGATGATTACGTCCAGGCCTTCCAGGGCGGCTCGGGCCCGCTTCTCGGCGAAGGAACCTACCCCCACGACGAAGCGCGGCTCGAAGTATTCGGCCTGGCGACGGAGGGAGCGGTCGCAGGCGGCGAGCAGGGGCTTCCGTTCTCGCGCGGCGATCTTGTCCGGGGTGAGGTTGGTGCCGGCGGCGTCGAAGAAGCACAAGGGGCAGTAGTTCGCCACGAAGAACCGGCTGAAGAAGGCCTCGGCGGATCCGTAGCGTTTCTCCGCCCAGCCCCACAGGCGGGAGCCGCTGACCTCGCGCCGGGGACAGGCGAAGCCTTCGACGGGGCGGGCCGGGTGTTCCTCCGCCGGCTTGCCCACTTCGCCCTCGATCCCCATCCAGTCCCGGACGAAATGGACGTCGCCGAAGGGCACGCCCGTCTGCGCCATGCCCCAGGGTCCCGGGTTCATGCCGAAGAAGATGATCTCGCGCTTGCCCCGGCCGTACCGAGACAGGTATCGCTCGTGGGGAACGCGGGCGTAGATGAGGGGGTTGTAGACGTGGGTCACCGGTTTGGAAAAGCTCAGTTCGCCGAGTTCCTCGTTGAGGAGGCGGGTGATTTCGATGGGTTCCATGACGAGACACTATAGCGCGCGGCGGGAAAACGCAACAACCTTCCGCGGCTTGACAGTCGCGACGGCCGCGCCCACAATACTCGGTGTTCGGTCAGAAGGAACCTGTTTCGCCCCTCTGTCGCAAGGCCGCCCGCGGTTCGTGTGTCCGCGATTCGGCCCTTCACGGGCGATGACCGCCTCTCAAGGAGACCTCATGCGATCGTTCCGACTTTCGAGACTGCTGCTCGCGGCCGTGGTGCTGCCCCTCCTGGTCCTGGTGGTGAACTGCCCCAGCTCATTCGGAAGCCCCCGGCTGGAGGACATTCAGCTGCCGCCGGGCTTCAAGATCGAGTTTTACGCCCGCGACGTGCCCAACGCCCGCTCGATGGTCTTGAGCCCTTCCGGCACGGTGTTCGTCGGGACCCGGACCCGCGGCACGGTCTACGCTCTGCCCGACGCAAACGGCGACCGCAAGGCGGACCGGGTGGTCGTCATCGACCGGGGACTCGACAAGCCGAACGGCGTGGCCTTCCGGGAGGGGTCCCTGTACGTGGCCGAAGCGACGCGGATCCTGCGCTACGACGACATCGAGGCCCGGCTGGACGATCCGCCCCAGCCCGTGGTGGTGAACGACGATATCTATCCCTCCCAGGATTCCCACGACTGGAAATACATCGCCTTCGGTCCCGACGACAAGCTCTACGTGCCGGTGGGAGCGCCGTGCAACGTGTGCAATCCGTCCGAACCCATCTATTCGACCATTACCCGAATGAACCCCGACGGCACGGGCTTCGAGATCTTCGCCCACGGAATCCGCAATACGGTGGGATTCGACTGGCATCCCGAGACCGGGGAATTGTGGTTCACCGACAACGGTCGCGACTGGATGGGCGACAACATCCCGCCGGACGAGCTCAATCGCGCGCCGGAGCCCGGTCTCCATTTCGGATTCCCCTTCTGCCACGGCGGCGACCTGCCCGACGACCAGTTCACCGGCCGCGGCTGCGACGAGTTCGTGGCGCCGGAGATCAAGCTCGACCCTCACGTGGCGGCCCTCGGCATGAAGTTCTACACCGGCGACATGTTCCCCGAGGAGTACCGGGGCGACATCTTTATTGCGGAACACGGTTCCTGGAACCGCCGCACGCCCATCGGGTACCGCGTGATGCGCGTGAAGATGGAGAACGGGCAGGCCCAATCCTACGAGCCTTTCGCCCAGGGTTGGCTGCTTGGCTCGCGGGCCTGGGGCCGTCCGGTGGACGTCCTCCTGCTGCCCGACGGCTCGATGCTGGTGTCCGACGACGCCCTCGGCGCCGTCTACCGCATCTCATACGCGGGATAGGGCCTTCCAGCTACGGGTCGTCGGTGTAGCGGACGACGTGGAGCCGTCCCTTCGTCTCGATGCCCAGGCTGTAGCGTCCGGCGTCTTCGATGTCTTCGACGAACCGGATTCGTTCGATGGGATCGTCGAACCGATGGGAGAAGTCGGCGTCGCCCGACAGGCCCGGTTTGCCCCAGAGCCATATGGACAGGGTGTTCCGGGCCTGCGCCCCGGCCAGGGCGAGGTCGGCGCGGCCGTCGCCGTTGAAGTCGCGGGCAATGAGCCAGCCGGGCCCTTCCTGCACGGCGTAGAGCAAGTCGATGCTCTGTCGATAGGCCCGCGAGGTGTGTGCCCGCGGCTCGAAGCGCCCCGATTCGGGCGAGTACAGATGGACCGTGAGCCGCACGGGCCACGTACCGGCCGACAGGGTCCGGACCACCGAGTCCACCGAGCCCGTGGGTTGGTCGGCCTGCCACAGCAGCAGATCGCCGAAGCCGTCGCCGTTGAAATCGGGCGCCTCGTCCGCGGACAGCACCAGCAGGCCGGGGTAGCGCAGGGGCGCCGTCACCTCGCCCAGCGGATTGAGGTCGTCTTCCGCGGACAGGGATCGCAGGGCGATGAGGGTCTCGGGGTCGCGGCGGGGCGAGCGCGAGTAGTAGGCCCGGACCAGGGTGCCGTCGCCGCGCCGCACCACGAACCAGGGCCACCGTTCCGGGTCGTCGTACTCCACCACGTCGGCCACCGTTGGCGTCGGCGCGGGCGCCAGGGCTCGAACGGCGTCGGCCGGACGCAGGTCCTCCGGCAGGACTGGTTCGAAGGCGGTGAACCGGCCCACGGTGAAGGCCAGCTCTCCCCCGCTTTCCACGGGGCGCGACGACGAAACCGACAGGTGGAAGCTCTCGGTCAGGTCGAAGGCGCTACCGGAGACCGATTCCGGGTAACGCCCCACCTGTTCGCCGTCTCGGCTCCACAGTCCCAGGGCTCGGTTGTGGCGCAGTCCGAGAAAGATGCTACCGTCGCGCACGAAAGCCAGCGGATATCGGTAGGGCATGCCGAAATGGGACGGCAGATCGGCGGGCGCAGTGAACAATTCCTGAATCTCGTCCCGGTCGGAGCCGCCGGTCCATCCGATGGAGCGAACCCGTTCTCCGTCCGTGGTCAAAATCTCCGTCTGCCCGTCGCCGTCGAAGTCCGCCAGGTCGTAGGCCCGGACGCCGTCCGGCAGGGAAGCGCGGAGCACCGGACCGCCGTGCAGGGGATACGCCCTCAGGTCCCGGCCGTCCTGCACCACGAAAAGGCGCTTTCCCGGCGTCGATTCGCGGACCAGGAAGACTTCCGGATCGTCTTCGGGAAGCGGAAGGCTTTGGACTTCGAAACCGCTCAGGACCCCGACCGCCAGCGCCGCCACCCATCCCATCATGGCTTGTCCTCCCGCGTGAGGAACACGCGTGCCCGGGGCTCGACGGCCCGTCCGTTCGGCGCCGGATACACCACCACGTCGCTTCGGCCGTCTCCGTCGACGTCGACCACGGTGAACAGGTCCTGTTCGCCCAGTTGCGTCGGGACCAGCGGCCGCGAGGCGAACCCGTCCCCGTCCCAGAGGTATACGGCGAGCCGGTCGGGCCGGTCGTGGACCGCCACGTCGTTGCGGCCGTCGCCGTTGAAATCGCCCGTCACATCCACCAATTCGCCGTAGAGATAGGCGTCGAAGCGAGGGCCCCGCTTCCACAGGGGGCTGCGGAACCCGATGACGCCTTCCCATTTGGCATCGCGCCGCGTGGAGAACCGACCCTGGTCGTCCTGCAGATGGAGCGAGACGGTATGGCGGACGGAGCGGCTGGTCATGGCGCGGTTGACCACCTCCCGCAGGCCTCCGTGGAAGAAATCCGTCTCCTGGATGACCATGTCGCGGTCGCCGTCGCCGTCCATGTCGATGAAGGGGCCGCGCCCGCCCAGGCCGATGGCGCGCACAGACTGGAGGGTCCGGCCGCCGTCGGTCGAGGCCTCGGCTCCCGTCACGGGTAGCGGCAGGGGCAGGGTCTCGGAGCCGCCGGCGTAGGCCACGGCGAAATCGAGGACGTCGTCGTCGTTGAGCCGGCACGGTTCGGTCCGCCAGGGCAGGGGCTTCGTCGTATGCTGCCCCGTTTCCTCGACGACGAATCGAGAGTCTTCGCCCCGCGCAATGCGCATGGTTCGCACGTGGAACCGCATGGCATAGGTCCCCGCGGGCTGGCGTTCCACCACCGTGAGGGCCGATCCGTCGAGGAATACGGTGCATTGCATCGAATCGCCGGGAAAGAGGGCGCCTCGAAGGGCGTCGCTCGGGCCCGGCGCGCGCGGCGCGAGGCGCGGCGGCGGATAGACCTCGAGCAGGCCGGCCTCTTCGAATTGCGCGTCGCGGCGGGCGTGGACGCGAAGTCCCTCGGGGGTGCCGGCGACGATCTCCGGAGCGCCGTCGTCGTCGAGGTCGTGCAGGAACCGAGACCAGACGACCCCGTCTTCGACTTCCCATCCCCGTGCACCGTTGGCGGGCGGCTCGTCGTGGAGAAGGGGCTGAGCCAGATGCCGCGTCCAGGCACCCTCTTGCCAGCGCCAGATTTCGAGGGTGTTGTTGCCCCACAGGTAGAGGTCGGCCTCCCACAGATCCGCGTGGGGGCGCGTGCCTTCTGCAATCCCGGGCAGGGGAGCGCTTTCACTGAATCGACCCGCTCGCTGGAAGAGGACGCGCGTCGGCAGGACCAGGTCCGTCTCGCCGTCGCCGTCGATGTCGGCGTGGCGGTAGTTGGCGGACAAGTCGGCGGTGAACCCCGTGTCGCGCACACGCAGGTCGGGAATGGTCTCCTCGACCCAGACGAGCCCTCCCAGCGCCAGGCACAGGACAGCCGCGGCGTTCATGCGTGGAGGTCTCGCCGCCGGAACACGAGGACGGCCGCCGCCGAGAACGCGACGATGGCGGACAGCGATGCGGCGAGGCAGTGGGCCGCGTCGGGCATCCACCGGGGATCGACGGCGTTGGCTACCTGGGCCTGGAAGGGCGCCCAGGGCACCTCGAGGTAGCTCGAGAAGAGGTAGGGCGCCAGGCCGAGGGGGTGCTTCACCAGGTCCACCAGGAACCAGACGGCCACCGCGGCTCCGATGGCGGCGCCCGTGCTGCGGGTCAGCGTCGACACCAGGATGGCGTAGGCCACAGCGGCGAACAAAGGCGCGAGCCCCAACAAGGAGCCCCGGATGTAGGTCTGCAGGACTTCGTTGCTGGTGAAGAGCAGTTCGCCGCCGTAGGAGATGCCCCGGGCATCGCCGATGGTGAGGACGATCCCCCAGTTCAACAGCCCCACGAAGGCCGTGAGCGCCGCGGCCAGGGTGAAGCCCAGCAGCAGCTTCGCCACCACGAACGCCGTCCGTCCCACCGGACGCACCAGGATCAGGCGCACCGTGCCCGAACCCACCTCGGACGACACCAGCCCCGCGCAATAGGCCAGGAGAAACAGCAGGCCCAGCAGGTTCAGCGTGGCCGGCGTGGCGAAGGCGATGAAGGTATAGTCGCTCTCGCCGTCGGCGTGGATGCGCTGCACCAGCGGCGCCGCCGCCAGGGCCAGGATCGTGAGGATGAACCCCAGATAGGTAAAACGCCGCCGGAGGGCCTTGTCGAGCTCGACCCGGTAGGCGATGGCAATCCGGCGCATCATGATTTCAGCACCTCGAGGAAGTAGTCCTGGAGGGTCCGTTTGCGGGGGATCAGGCCGGAAATCCGGAAGCCCGCGCCCACCAGGAAGGCGTTGAGCTGATGGATGCCGCCTCCGTCTTGGAGCCGAACCTCCAATCGACCGGGACGAACCTCCACATGCTCGACCCAGGGCTGCTCGCCGAGGCGCCGGGCCGCGGGCTCGGGCGCATCGATCAGCACCTCGACGCGGCGGGTGTCGTAGGAAAGGAGCGCGTCCGTACGGTCGCAGCTCACGAGCCGCCCCTTGTTGATGATCGCCACCCGATCGCAGAGTCCTTCCACTTCGTGGAGCATGTGGCTCGAGATGAGGACCGTCACCCGCGCGTCGTCGGCCAGGCGCCGCAGGAGCCGCAGGATCTCCTGCGTCGACTCGACGTCGAGTCCGTTGGTGGGTTCGTCGAGGATCAGGAGGTCCGGCTCCGTCAGGAGGGCCTGGGCGAGGCCCAGACGCTGGCGCATGCCCTGGGAATAAGTCCCCACGCGCCGGGGTCCCACGCTGAGCAGGCCCACGAGGTCCAGAACACGGTCCACCGCGATCTCGCGCTGCGCCAGCCGGGCGCACAGCATCAGGTTCATCCGCCCGGACAGGTAGTCGTAGAACACGGGACGCTCCACCAGGGCCCCCATGCGCGATGCCACGCCAAGGAAATTCCGCCGCAGGTCCCGGCCGAAGACCGATATGGACCCCGAGGTGGGGGCGACGAGGCCCGTGATCATGTGAAGGGTCGTGCTCTTCCCCGCCCCGTTCGGACCCAGCAGTCCGAAGACTTCGCCGGGCTCGACTTCGAACGACAGGCCGCTGACCGCCACGGTCCGGCCATAGCACTTCGTCAACTTCGCAATTTGAACGCTTGCAGGCATAGCCGCCATTGTACCATTCGAAGGGCCGGCTTTTCAGTTTGCCGCCGTGGCGTCAAAGCACCTTCGTACGGCGCGATCCAAGCCGCGAATACGGAAAAAAACTGGCGTAACGGGTATTGACAACTCCCCATTGCCGTGCTACCCTAGGTATGCCGGTTTAGGAGAGTGCGAAGACCTCTTGGTTTCGGAATAATTTACACCGTTAGCACAGGAGGCAATCCCGGGAAGGAAGGCGTGTCTCGCGTCGGCCTGCTCCGAGGCGAGTGCCGGTTTCCTTCCGTACCCCGCACATCAAAATAGCGTTCCCTCGTTCCAGTTCCACCCCCATTTGAACCTCCGCCTTTAGTTCGTCCGGGTCGCACTTGCGTCCGGGTATTATCCATGGAGGAGCGTTTGCTATGAGACTCACCAGGCACGGTTTCACTCTCATCGAGTTGCTCGTGGTCATTGCCATCATTGGTATCCTGGCGGCCATTCTGCTGCCCGCTCTGGCCCGAGCCCGGGAAGCCGCCAACCGGGCCAGTTGCCAGAACAACCTCAAACAGTGGGGCATCATCTACAAGATGTTTGCCGGAGAAAACAAAGGCGACTTTCCGCGGATGGCCACGGGCGAGGAGCGGTGCCCGAACCAGGGTCCTCCCAAGATGCTTTCCGCCCCGAACGGCGTTCAGCTCTATCCCGAGTACTGCACCGATCTCATGATATACTTCTGCCCCTCGGGGATGGACTCGCATCAAAATCCGGACAGCTTCCTCAAGTGCCCGGGCGGAACCTGGTGCAGCGGGAGCCACGCCACCGGCAGCAAGATCTGGCCCCAGGGCGGCGACTTCCTCAACGCCAGCCTCTTCGACGACCGCAACTACATCTACACCGGATGGGTAACGGACAACGACGCGGTCTGGGTGACCCAGGCCGTGGTGTGGCGCGTCTGGCGCTCTGCCGCCGGCGATCGCGTGGGCGCGGATCAGTTCAACTGCAACGGCACCTACAGCATCGACACCGTGGAACTGAGCGGCAAGAGCATCAGCCTGCCCCCCATCGGCTTCCCCGACATGGCCTCGTTCCAGGCCGCCTGGGAGGCCACCGAAGACGCCCAGGAATGGCCCCTTTACGGCCTGCCCATTCCCATCATGCAGGGAAACAACGGCGGCAATACCATCATGAAGACGAAGGACGGCGCCGAACGCTTCCTGATCACCGACATCAACAACCCCGCCGCCGGCGCCCAGGCCCAGAGCACGGTGGCGGTCATGTGGGATCGCCTGGGCGTGAGCGGACGGAGCAAGGACGGCTTCGCCCACATTCCCGGCGGCTGCAACGTGCTCTACATGGATGGTCACGTCGAGTTCGTGCGCTATCCCACGAAGTTCCCCGTCACCTTGAGCAGCGCCATCGTCGGCCGGGCCACGTAAGCCTCGGCCGCAGCCACAAGGCTCTCCGACCGGTGTGTCGACTCTCTTTGCGTGTGCCCGCGACCGTCGCGGGCACACGCCTGTTTATACCTATCCGTCGCCCGAACGTTTACCTACAAGGACTCCGCCCCATGCAGAAGCTCACCATCGGGATGGCCGCCCTGTTTCTCGTGGCCTCGGCCCTGGGCTGCGGCGCCGCCGACGTCGCCGACGACCCCGTCTTTTCCGAGGCCCCCAAGGACATCTTCGCCGCCGCCCAGACCGGCGATGTCGAACGGGTCCGCCAACTCATCGCCAACGGTCAGTGGGACTACGGCGCGGCCGACAACGACGGAAAGCTCCCCCTCCAGCACGCGGTCGAGAACGGCAACCCCGAGATCATCACCATGATGATCCAGAACGGGGCCAGCCCCCACGTGCGCGGCACCGAGGGCCGCACCCTCATCGAGATCGCCCGCGAACACGGCAACGAGGAAGCCGTGGCCGTCCTCCAGCAATTCGGCGCCCCCGAATGAAGCGGCCGGAGCGTCCCGCCCAAGACCAGCAAACTCAGGATTCTTGCGGAACCCGGCCGACACGACCCGACCACATTTCCGACCGACCCGCGAATTTGCATCGACGATATCCCATGTGGTAGAGTTCGCGCGCTTCGGCATGGGGGCCTCTCCCTGTCGAGTACCGGGGGCCGCTAGCTCAGTTGGTAGAGCAGGTGACTCTTAATCACAAGGTCGCAGGTTCGACTCCTGCGCGGCCCACCACCTGGAACAATCCACCCCCAGGGCTTCGCGAATGCGGCCCTTG
>CAYVOE010000205.1:0-8989 GCA_964452795.1 uncultured Nitrospiraceae bacterium | reverse complement strand
GCACCCTGGCCTACTGGCGCTACACCGCAGACGACGCGGCCCGCAACGCCGCCCTGGGCGTGGCCGATTCGGCCGTTCGTTGCGGCCGCGGCCTGGGATCCATCAGCGTGCGCGACCACGGCGGCGTGCTTTACTGCCTCATGGCGGCCTACGACGAGACCGGCGACGCCGCCTACCTCGAGGCGGCGGGGAAACTCGCCCACGACTCGCTGCGGCCCATCGATCCGCGTCGGGGAACCTACGTGGAATGCCACGGCAACGTGAACTACTTCGGGGGAGTGCCCTGGCTCGAGGCGCAACTGGCGGAACCGCTCTACGAATACTACCGGTGCAGCGGCGACGTGGATGCGGCCGTGGCCGTGGTGGGGCTGGCCGAATCGCTCATGACCGAGAGCGCCGTGGGCGGCGACCCCGCCACGCTCTACGGATACTCGTTCAATCCCATGTTTCGACACGCCCACGGCAAAGGAGTGGCCCTGTCGAGCTACGACGTGGCCATCGCCCCCGTCTTTCTCTACGCCTACGACCTCACCGGCGACGAGGAGTTCCTCGAGTTCGGCCGGGCCCTGTTCAAGCGGACCCTCGAAGACGGCACGGTCAACAGCGTGGTCAATTGCTATTGGAACACGGAAACCCTGCTGTATTTCCTGCACGTTTTCGGGGAATAGGGGAAGCTTCTCCGGCGTCGGGCCGGTTGCAAAAATTACTGAAAATTGTTACAGTATAGGTCCTGTCCCGGCGCCTCGGCGGGACAGGTTCTCGCGCGTTCGCTCGAGCCGAGCGTTCTGTGCCACAATCCATGGGATGAGTCGAAGCCGCACGGGGCATGAGGCCATATGTTTGCATTTCTGCGAGGTGTGGTGGCGCACAAAGGCGTCAATCACATCGATTTAGACGTGGGGGGCGTGGGGTACGAGGTGTTTGTGCCCGGCAACGTGCTGCGCAAGGTGGTGACGGAGCAGCCGGTAACGCTGTTGACGCACTGCCACATCCGGGAAGACCTGTTCCAGATCTTCGGATTCCTGCGCGAGGAAGAGAAGCTCCTCTTCCGGATGCTGCTGGGCGTCACGGGGGTGGGGCCCAAGGTGGCCCTGTCGGTGATGTCGACGCTGAGCGTGACCCAGTTCGCCCAGGCCATCCGGGAGAACGACGTGACGACGCTCTCGAAGTGTCCGGGGCTGGGGAAGAAGACGGCTCAGCGAATCGTGCTCGAGCTGAAGGCGAAGCTGGGGCAGGACGCGGAGCTGGACGCCATCCTGGGCGAACCCGTCGGTACGGCGGCCGACGACTCCTCGGACGACGCCATCGCGGCCCTGTGCGCCATGGGCTGCACCCTGGGCGAGGCCCGGCGAGTCATCGCGAAGGCGCGGGCCGATCTGGGCAACGATGCGACCGACGAAGAGGTCGTGAAGGCGGCGCTGCGTTCGATGGCAAAGGTTAAGTAATGTCTCCGGAAGAGATTTTCGATCCCGCTCCTCAGAACGAGGAGGAACAGATATTTGACGAGCAGCTCCGGCCCCAGCGGCTCGAGGACTTCCCCGGCCAGGAGCCGATCAAGGAGAAGCTGCAGATCTCCATCGAGGCGGCCAAGGCGCGTCAGGAACCGCTGGACCACCTCCTGTTGAGCGGCCCGCCGGGGCTGGGCAAGACCACCCTGGCGCGGATCCTGGCGAACGAGATGGGGGTGGACATCAAGGCGACGTCGGGCCCCGTCATCGAGCGGCAGGCGGACCTCACGGCCGTGCTGACGAGTCTCGAGAAGTTCGACGTCCTCTTTATCGACGAGATCCACCGATTGAACCACGCCGTCGAAGAGACGCTCTACTCGGCGATGGAAGACTTCGAGGTGGACATCATGCTGGGCAAGGGGCCCACGGCGCGGTCGATGAAGATCGGCCTCCAGCCCTTTACGCTCATCGGCGCCACCACCCGCACGGGCTTGCTGACCCCGCCCCTGCGGGCTCGCTTCGGCGACACCTGTCGATTTCAGTTCTATTCGCCCGCGGAGCTCAAGACCATCGTCATGCGGTCGGCGCGGATCTTTGGCGTACCGATTGAGCCCGACGGCGCCCTCGAGATCGCGTCGCGGTCGCGGGGTACCGCCCGCATCGCCAACCGCCTGTTCCGGCGCGCCCGCGACTACGCCCAGGTAAAGGGCGACGGCAACATCACGCGGGAAATGGCCGACGCCGCGCTGCGGATGCTGGGCGTGGACGAGCTGGGCCTCGACGACATGGACAAGACCATTCTGCGCACCATCATCGACAAATTCGGCGGCGGCCCCGTCGGGTTGTCGTCCCTGGCGGTGGCCATCGGCGAGGAGCCCCAGACCCTCGAGGAGGTCCACGAACCCTTCCTCATCCAGTTGGGGTTTATCAAGCGCACGCCCCAGGGCCGCGTCGCCCAGCCCCTGGCCTACAAGCACTTCGGCCTCGAAGCGCCCCCGCCCCGGGACGGCCAGTCGCGGTTGTTCTAGGCCGCATGGGGCAAGGCTGATCGAACGGACTAAGGTCCGGCGTGTGAGGATCCCCTTTGAGGGCAAACACACGAGGCTCGCCGGTCTCACCAACGATCCGATCGTCGTGGATTCACTATTGGTCTAGGAAAAATTCCCCGAAGGGGATACATAAGTTAGCCCAGGGTCAGCGAGCGTAAGCGAGCGCCACCCTGGGTTAAGGACCGCCACCCACCCCCGTCTTTTCCCCGAAGGGGATACATACGTACACATTCAGGCCAACCATTGGATGAGACCGTTCTACCACCGGCGTCCCCCATCGATCATAGGAATGCGAGGAGTGTGCCCGACGGGTTCATGTGGATAGGCCTACCCGTCGCAGGACTACGAGGACTGCGCCCAATCGGTTCATGAGCCTGCCCCTACCCGTCATTGCGAGGAGCGGACCCCTGCGGGGGTACAAGAGGTCGGAGGAACAGCGTTTGGTTGCACCCATACCTTCGATGGGTACCCACACATAAGCGACGCGGCAATCTCATGTGAGCCTTTGACCCGAATCCGAAGGCATAGCACACCCCGTCATTGCGAGGAGCGGACCCCTGTGGGGGTACAGAGGAGCGAAGGAACAGCCTTTGGTTGCACCTGTGCCTTCGATGTGTACCCGGGCAGGAGCGACGCGGCAATCTCACATGAGCCCATGATCCCTGTGCGCGAAGTCATCGTCCTACCACGGGTGAGATTGCCGCGTCGCTCTGTATAGGCGCCTACAAAGGGCTTGGGCCGAAACGACGCAGACCCGCCTCTCGTATGGACTTGCACGGCGGGCCGCTCCTCGCAATGACGGGATGGGGCAGGCTCACGGCCCCGTTAAGCGCAGTCCTCGCAGTCCCACGATCGGCGGGGCGGACGCCGGTGGCGGGACGGTCCCGTCCGATGGCTGGTCTGTATCGCTGCGTATACATCCCCTTCGGGGAAAAGAACGGGGGTGGTGGCGGTGGACCCAGGGTGGCGCTCGCTTACGCTCGCTGACCCTGGGCTAACCTATGGATCCCCTTCGGGGAATTTCCGCAGGTTGAGGTGATTCCGGAACATTGCGCTGTTCTTTGGGGCGAGGTGCTGTGTGTAAATCCCCTTCGGGGAATTCCCGGAGACGGTCGGTGAACCCGGAACGGGCGGGTCGTTGGTCGGAGCGGCGCGGCGCGTGTCCGGCGGTCCGTCCGGCCCCTTCCGGCGCGGGGTACGACGCGTTTCGCCTTGGAACGGGCGGGGGCGCTGTGGTACCGTTCCGGCAAGCGCGCGGTGCGGACCGCACGCATCCGATTCCCCGTTTTCGAGCCGAAGGAGTGAAGCATGGAGAAGCGCTGCATACCGGTGAAGACCGCGCCGGCCGCCACGGGACCCTATTCCCAGGTGGTGGCGGCGGGACCGTTTCTGTTCGTGTCGGGCCAGATCGCCCTGGCGCCCGACGGCAGCGGGATGAAGAAGGGCGATTTCGAGACGGAACTGCGCCAGACGCTGTCGAACCTCCAGGCGGCGCTGGAAGACGCCGGGTCGAGCCTCGATCAGGTGGTAAAGACCACGGTGTTCCTGGCCGACATGAATGATTTTCCGAAGCTGAACGACACCTATCGGGAATTTTTCAAGTCCAACTTTCCCGCGCGGACGACGATCCAGGTGGCGCGGCTGCCCCTCGACGTGAAGGTCGAGATCGAGGCGATCGCGCTTCAACCCGAGTGACGTCGGCCGCCGGCGCATCTGGAGGGTTGCGGATGAAGCGGGTTCTGGTGCCGGCGTGGGTGTTGCTGGTCGCGTGGACCGCGCAGGCCCAGTCCGGCGCGGCCGACCACAACGCCCGGGGCGTCGAGCACTACGGCGCGGGCCGGTGGAACGAGGCCATCGAGTCCTTCCGGCAGGCGCTGGAGCTGACGCCGGACAACGCCACGGTGCGCCGCAACCTCTGCAACGCGTACCAGGCGGCCGCCGACGCCCTGGCGAAAAAGGCCGATTTCGCGGCCGCCGCCGACCTGCTCGAGGCGGCGATCCAGGTGGACCCGCGCAACGCGTCGCCCCTGGTCCAGTTGGCGTCGTACTACCTCCGGCTCAACATGATCCCCGACGCCACGTTCCGCCTCGAGGACGCCGTCGAACTGGATCCGAAGAACCTGGACGCTCATGAGTTGCTCGGAGACGCCTATTACCGGGCCAACAACATGGCGTCGGCCCTCGGCGAATGGGAATGGGTGCACTCGGTGGCGCCGGATCGGCCGGGCCTCAAGGAGAAGCTCGAGAAGGCTTATCGGGAAGACTCCGTGGAGTCGCGGTTCGGCCGGAGCGCGTCGCGCCATTTCCAGATCAGCTACGCCCCCGGCACCACGCGCCAGGAGAACACGCGGGTGCTCTCCCTGCTCGAGCGGGCCTACCTCGACGTGGGCAAGCGGTTCGGCGGCGTCTACCCGCCGGGTCCCGTGCCGGTGATCATCTACACCGCCCGGAGCTTCGCCGAGGCCACGCAGCTCGCCGAATACGTGGGGGCGGTGTACGACGGCAAGATCCGCGTGCCGCTGAAGGACGAGGCGGGGAAGAGCCTCGACGAGGCGGAGCTCGAACGACGGCTGTACCACGAGTACGTCCACGTGGTGGTCCGGTTCCTCCTCGGCGACAACGCTCCCTGGTGGCTCAATGAGGGCCTGGCGGAGGCCATGTCGCGCGAGTCGTCCGACATGGAGCTGTTGAAGCGGGCCCACCGGGAGGGGGCGCTCTTTCCGCTGTCGGCGCTCGAGGGGGATCAGCTCGGCGGCCTGGACGCCGACGCGCTGCGGCTGGCTTATGCCCAGTCCGACGTCACCGTGCGGCACCTGCTCACCCGGTTCGGGCCGAACCCGCTCTCGGCCCTCATGACGGCCCTGGCGGAGGGAACGGACATCGAGACGGCCCTCGAGCAGTGCTACCGCCGCAACTACGCCCTCCTCGAACGGGAGGTCGCCCACCAGATCGGCAAGGCGAAGTAGGCTACACTTCGTCGAGGTCGACCTCGCGCGTTTCCTGAAGAGACCGGTTGATGGCGGTGAGGATCTTGACCGGTTCGAGGAGTTCCTCGCGGGAGAGGGGCCATTTCCCCGTGACGAGGGTGTCGAGGATGATCTTCAGGCCGTCGCGATAGCTGGACGAGGCGTCCACGGCGAGGGTCTGCCAGCCCTTGGTGCCGAAGGCGGCGAGGTGGAACACGTAGGACGCGTTTCCCAGCAGGTTGAGGGTGACGAAAGGACCCGAGTCGAACCGGCAGGTAGCCATGACGTTGCCGTTGTGCTCGAGGGCGTGGACGCTGCGGCAGCCGTATCCCCACACCGTGTTCATGAGCTCGACGGCGTGGATGCCGTAGAAGAAGAGGCCCCCGTACTCGCTCTTGAGGTCGGCGGGCCCGGTGCTGACGCCGGCGGTGAGGGTGCCGGTCTTCTCGGGGAGCTCCGCCACGAAGGCCTCGACCGACTGGGAGAACCGCAGGGTCGAGAAGGAGGTGAACCCCACGCCGGCTTTCTCGGCGGCGTCGATGAGCTTCTTCGCATCTTCCACGGTGGTGGCCAGGGGTTTGTCGACGAAGGCGGGGATGCCCGCCTCGAGAAAGGGGAGCGTATCGGGGAGGTGCAGGGCCCCGTGGCGCCACACGCAAAGCACGCCGTCCACCTCGCCGATCATGTCCTCCTTGCGCTCGACAATCTGAGGAATCTCGCCGGCTTCGGCCACTTCCTTCGTGCGCTCGGGGTCGGTGCCGTAGATGTGGGTAACGCGGGCGTCCTCGACGCGGAGCCCGTCAAACCCGCCTTCGAGGTTCGCCAGCTTCGAAAAGGCGATGGCGTGGCTGTTGTCGGACCCGATAATTCCCAGTTTGAACATGTCTCGTCCTTTTCGGGCTATTGCGGCCGCGGTGTCCTCCGTTTCCCCTTGCAACGATTGTAGGAGTGCGTTCAGGCGGGATCAACAGCGGTACGAGCAAAGCGGCCTGGGCATGCCGGCCGAGGCAAGACAAAACAAAACCTGGCCGGGACCACCAAGCCCCGGCCAAGTGCATTTCAGGTTGTGATGAGACCTTACGAAGCGTGCCGGCTTCGGAAATCGTTCATGAAGTCCGCGAGAACCTTGCACCCTTCCAGCGGCATGGCGTTGTAGATGGACGCCCGAATGCCGCCGACGGAACGGTGTCCCTTGAGCTGAGACAGGCCCGCCTCGCCCGCTTCCTTGAGGAAGGCCGCATCGAGTTCCTCGCTGGGCAACCGCCACGTGACGTTCATGATGGATCGGCACGGGGTTTCCGCGTGGCCCCGGTAGAAGCCGTTGCTCGCGTCGATGGCGTCGTAGAGCACGGCCGCCTTCTCCCGGTTCCGCTTCTCCATCTCGTCGAGTCCGCCGACCTCCTTGACCAGCCAGTTCGTGACCAGCCGGATCATGTAGATGCCGAAGGTGGGCGGCGTGTTGTAGAGGGAATCGTTGTCGGCGAGGACCTTGTAGTCGAGCAGCGACGGCAGGCCCGCGGGCACGCGCTCGAGCAGGTCTTCACGAATGATCACGATGGCCACGCCCGAAGGGCCCACGTTCTTCTGAGCGCCCGCGTAGATCAGCCCGAATTTCTCGACGGGGATGGGCCGGGAGAGGAAGTCGGACGACGCGTCGCATACCAGGGGCACGCTGCCCGCTTCGGGCTCATCGAAGAACTCGACGCCCTGAATCGTCTCGTTCGACGTGAAATGGACGTACGCCGCGTCCGGGTTCACTTTGTACTCGTCGGGACGGGGCACGCGGACGTAGTTCTGGTCCTTGTTGTCCCAGATCGTGTTGACCGTCCCTTCCTTCTTCGCCTCGCCGACGGCCTTCTTGCCCCAGGACCCGGTGACGATGTAGTCGGCGGCCTTGCCCGTGCCGCGGAGGAAGTTCATCGCCACCATCGAGAACTGGAGCGTGGCGCCCCCCTGGATGAAGAGGACGCGGTAGTTGTCGGGCAGGTTGAGCAGGGTCTTGATGTTGCTCTTGGCGCCCTCGAGGATCTCGGAGAACCACTTCGATCGATGGCTGATCTCCATCACGGACATGCCCACGCCGGGAAGCGACACCAGATCGCGCTGGGCCTCCTCCAGTGCCGGCAGCGGCAGCGTCGCGGGTCCCGCCGAGAAGTTGTAAATGCGCTTGTCCATTGTGGTTCTCCTTACATAAGCCCCGTAGGTAGATGGAATCCCGGTGCGGAAAGGTCTTCCCGTCGCCGCCGTCCGGACCCGAGTCCCCGATCGTACGGCCGGACGGCCACTGCCCGCTTGCCCGTAAGAGGCAAGATTGTAAGATTCCGGCTGTTCCGCGTCAACTGCGCCGTGGGGGAAAATCGGCGGAGCCGCGGGAAGCGGGGCGCCTGGCCGGCCCGAATCAACCCGGCGGCGGGTGTAACTCGCCGCGGCGCCTGCCGATAACGTTATATGGCGAATCTTGCGATGCGAGGGGCGCCGGAGGAGCTTTGCACAGCGTTGCGGACGCTCCACGGGGCCCGGGAGGGAGCGCGCAGGGCGGAGAAGCCCGTCGTGCAGGTCTCCCGCTTCGTCTTTGCCGGCCGGACCCGGGGGCGTCTCCGCTCGGCCGTTGAACCGTCGAGGCCGAATAGGCCGCGAAACGGGTGTGTTTCTTGACGGTTCGGGACCTGCAGAGTAGACTCCCAAAAAGGGGCCGCGGGATTGAGGAAAACAAGGTTTACGTGAACAAGAGCGAACTGAGGTGCCGCATCGAGGGGCTGGAACACTTGCCCATGCTCCCCCACATGGCGGCGCAGGTGCTGGCCCTGCCGTTGAGCAGCGTCGAGACCGATCCCGCGGTGGCGGAACTGATCTCGGCCGATCCCTGCCTCACGGTGCAGATCCTGCGCGCGGCCAATGCGGCCCACCGAGGCGGGGACGCCCCGGTCACGCGGGTCGACGAGGCCCTGTCGCGGCTGGGTCCGGGCCTGGTTCACAGCACGCTCCTCGGCATTGCCCTGTCCACGGTGACCGACTCGGCCACAGGGGCCTCGAACACGTCGCGCAGCTTCTGGACCCATTGCGTGGCCTGCGGCGTCTGCGCGGAACTGATCGCCGAGCGCATCGGCAGCGCCTACAAGCCGAACGCCTTCGTGGCGGGCCTCCTCCACGACATCGGCAAGATCGTGTTGGAGCTGGTGGCGCCCGAGGCCTATGCCCAGGCCCTCGAGACGGCCGCGCGCCACGACCTGTTCATCCTCGAAGCGGAACGGCAGGAGCTGGGCATCGACCATGCCCTCATCGGCAAGTGGCTGGCGGAACGCTGGGACCTTCCCGAGCTGTTCACGGACGTCATCTGGCTCCACCACCACGAGCCGGGCACGCTCGACGCCACCCAGTACCCCGTCGAGCTCATCGAACTGGTCAACCTCGCCAATACCCTGAGCCACGAGTGCGTGCGGCCCGATACGCGCCGCGGTCGGCGGGGCGTGGTGACGGACGAGCAGTTGCAGAGGCTGAACCTGTCGCGGGCCGTTTACGAAGACAT
>CAYVOE010000204.1:0-9000 GCA_964452795.1 uncultured Nitrospiraceae bacterium | reverse complement strand
GGATACTCCCGTGCCTCCGATGAGCGCTTACACAGGAGCGACGCGGCAATCTCACCTGAGCCGGTGATCCCTGTCCGCGAAATCATCGTCCTACCCCTTCCCGTCATTGCGAGGAGCGGACGCCCGGCGCTCAACCTTGCCTGGACGCGGTTGAATGTATGCACACCCGGGCCGTTCCGGGGCGCCCACATATGAGCGACGCGGCAATCTCCGATGAGCCATTGAATAGGATGCGAAGTCCTACCACGGGTGAAATTGCCGCGTCGCTCTGCCGGGGCGCCCACAGAAGGCGCAGGTCGAACCGACGTACACCCTTCTTCCGTGTGGATTTCCACGGAGGGCCGCTCCTCGCAATGACGGAGGGGCACCCTCATAGCGCCGTCCAGCGCAGTCCTCGTAGTGCTGCGGTGGGCAGATGGCTCATGAGTTCGATGAGCGCAGTCCCTGCATTCCTGCGATGGGTGACGGTGTGGATGTCGGGGGCGGATTGGAGGAGGTGCTTGCGCGCGTTTGTCGCGATATAACCCTTAAGGGCCGATAACAGCACGCACGGAGCCTGTTGTTCATCGGCGAGCGGTCTCGCGGCTTGGGCAAGACGCCCAAGCCACTTCACATCCTTCTCACGCCCCGCTCAGGGGATCATGCTGGTAAAGAGACGCTGAATGTCGTTGAAGGTGATGAAGAGTATCAGCAGGACGATGAAGACGAGGCCCATCTGCTGAACCCGTTCCAGGACGCGCATGTCGATGGGTTTGCGGCGGATGGCCTCGAGTCCGAGGAAAACGAGCTGGCCGCCGTCGAGCACGGGCAGGGGCAAGAGGTTGAACACGCAGAGGTTGATGCTGATGAAGGCGGTGATCTCGATGAGCCAGTTCACCCCCAGCCGTCGGGCGTCGGACATGATCTGGTAGATCATGACGGGGCCGCCGAGGTCGGTGGCTTTCACGTAGTCGGAACCCGTGACGAGCATCTTGACGGTCTGCACGGTGCGGGCCAGGGCCAGCCAGCCCAGTCGCAGGGCTTCGGCGGGCACTTCCGAGGCGGGAACCCGGTGGTACACCATCCGGGGCTCCCACTGGACGCCGATGGCGCCCACGGCGTTGACGGGGAGATCGACGGTCATGACCTCGCCGCGGCGGAGCAGTCCGTACATGATCGCCGGCCGCTCGATCTTGAGGGAGATCGTCTTGCCGGGGCTGTTCTTCTCGACTTCCTCGAGGCGCGCGACCGTTGCGGGCCGACCGTCGATTTCGAGGATGATGTCTTTGGCCTTGAGTCCCACATCCGAGTCGGAGCGGTCGAGAACCGCGACAACGCGGGGCCGCTCGTCGCGCTGGTCTTCCTTGGCGACGTAGAGCGGCGGGTTGAACAGGACGCCGGGGATCCGGCCCACGGTCTTCGGTTCGATCGAAAGCTCGATGGTCTCGGCTTCGCCATTTGAACGCGGCCGCAACACTTCGAGGACCACGGGATCCTGCGAGCCTTCGTCGGCGGCCCGCGCTTCTATCAATTGGGTGAGGGTGCCGGCGTCCACCGGTCGGCCGTCGGCCTTGACGATCACGTCGCCGGGCTGGAGTCCGGCGGCTTCGGCGGGCATATCCCGGAGCACGCGGCCCACTTCGGCCGTGGTGTAGGGGGCGACGCCGAAAGAGGGGTGCTCGTCGTCGCCGATCCGCTTGGGCTGAATGGGCGAGGCATAACGCACCTTCTCGCCGTCGGCCGTGGTGCGTTCGATCTCGGCGACCATGGTGGTGCCGCCGCCGAGCACGGCGTCGATGCGGGCGTCCTGGATCACGCTGGCGACCTTGCGCCCGTCGATGCTGAGGAGGCGGTCGCCGGTGGTCCAGCCGCGGGCGTCGGGCTCGCCGTCGGTGCGGACGGTCGTCGCGTATTCTCCTTCGGGACTCCGGTAGAGCGGCGCCTCGGCGGCGGGCGATCCGGGCTCGACGGCGCCGATGCGGTTGTCGACCTTGCTTTCGGGCACTTCGGCGCCCCAGAAGGCCACGAGGCCGTAGAGGAAGACGCCGAGGACGAGGTTCATGAAGGGACCCGCGGCAATGACGATGGTGCGCTGCCAAACGGGCTTGTTGTTGTAGAAGCGATCGGGGGGAAGGTGTCCGTATTCCTTTTCCCGTTCCTCGTCGGTGCGGGGCGCGTCCTCCTGGCCGGCCATCTTGACGTATCCGCCGATGGGGAGGGCGCCGATGCAGTAGTCGGTTTCGCCCCATTTGAAGCCCCAGACCCGCGGAGGCATGCCGAGGCTGAAGCGGTCGCAGTAGATTCCGCAGGCCTTGGCGGCGAGGAAGTGCCCGAGTTCGTGGACAAATACGAGCACGCCCAGCACCAAAAGAAATACGAGAATATCGAAAACGAACATGAGCGTTACGGCTCCTGTTGCGCCGCCCCCACCGTCAGCGGCTGCCCAGTGCGTCGATGAGGCGCGCCGCGCGGCGGCGGGCCTCCCGATCCGCGTCTAAAACCACGTCCAGGCTGGTATCCGGGAGTGTTTCGGAGGAATCCAGCACGCCACCCACCACGTCGCAAATCTGGAGGAACCCTATGCGTCCCCGGCAGAAGGCATCGACGGCGGCCTCGTTGGCGGCGTTGAGGACGGCCGGAGCCGTGCCCGCGGTCCTAGCAGCGTTAAACGCATGGGCAAGGCACGGAAATTCCGAAAAATCGGGCGCCGCAAACGTTAATTCCCGCATTTTGGTTAGATCCAGACGCCCCATGGTCGTTTCCACCCGTTCCGGCCAGGTCAGGGCGAAGAGAATCGGGAATTTCATGTCGGTAATGCCGAGGTGGGCCAGGATGCTGCCGTCGGTGAATTCCACCAGGCTGTGGACGATGCTCTGGGGATGAATCACCACGCGGACCTTGTCGAGGGGCAGATCGAAGAGCCACATGGCCTCGATGACCTCGAGCCCTTTATTCATAAGGGTGGCGGAATCAACGCTGATCTTGCGGCCCATGTCCCACGTGGGATGGCGTGCGGCCTGGTCGGGCGTCACGTCGCACAGGGTCTCGCGGCGGCGCCCGTAGAAGGGGCCGCCGGACGCCGTGAGGTGCACGCACTGGACGTCCTCGATGCGGTGGCCGTGGAGGCACTGGAAGATGGCGTTATGCTCGCTGTCCACGGGCAGGACGCGGACGCCCCGGGCCCGGGCCCGTTCGATGATGAGCCGGCCCGCCATGACCAGGGGTTCCTTGTTGGCCAGGGCGACGCTGTTGCCGGCGTCGATGGCGCTCACGAGAGGCGGCAGCCCCGCCGCGCCCACCACGGCGGACAGGACGATGTCGACCGGCACGGTGCCGATGCGTTCGAGGCCCTCGGGCCCGGACCACACTTCGATGTCGGGCCGGAAATCCCGGACGGCCTCGGCGGCGGCGCAGTCGGCGACGGCCACGTAGCGCGGATTGAACTCGGCCACCTGGCGCATGAGGAGGTCGACGTTGGACCCCGCCGACAGGGCCACGACTTCGAACCGGCCGGGGTAGTGGCGCACCACGTCGAGGGCGCTCCGTCCGATGGAACCGGTCGATCCCAGGATGGAGATGCGGCGCGGCGCGGACGTGGCTTTCTCCTCCGCGCGTTGGACGTCGGCGGCTGTATCCAGGGGCATCAAGAGGCCTGCTGCCTTTCCTTGCGACGCCGGTTGAGGGCTTCGCGGACTTCCTGGACGGAGGCCAGGGCCAGCACCTGCCGGGCGAAACGCCGGGCGGCCGACATGCGGATCTGGGCGATTTGGGCGCGCACCTCCGGGATGGCGATGGCGGACATGCTCAGGGAATCCACGCCCAGTCCCACCAACAACTCCGTAAACAGGGGATCGCCCGCCATCTCGCCGCAGATGCCGCAGGGGATCCGGGCGGCCCGGGCGGCCCGGGCAGTCTGGCGAATCATGCGCAGGATGGCCGGGTGGGCGGGCTCGTACATGTGGGCGATCTTCTCGTTCACGCGGTCCACGGCCAGGGAATATTGAATGAGATCGTTGGTGCCGATGCTGAAAAAGTCGCATTCCCGGGCCAGCAAATCGGCGATGGCGACCGCCGAGGGCACCTCGATCATGGAGCCGAGGCGCACCTTGCGGTTATAGGCGATGCCGCGACGGTCGAGGTCCACGAAGACCTCGCGCACCACCTCTTTCACGCGCAGGAGCTCGTCGAGACCGCTGATGAGCGGGAACATGATCTGGACGTTGCCGTGAACGCTAGCGCGAAGCATGGCCCGCAGTTGGGCCTTGAAAATATCGGGCCGTTCGAGGCAGAAGCGGATGGCCCGCCACCCGAGCTGGGGATTGATCTCGGGGGCCAGTTGGAGATGGGAAGCGAACTTGTCGCCGCCGAGATCGAGCGTTCGCAGGATCACGGGATTGGGCTTCATGGCTTCCGCCACGGACGAATAGGCCTGGAACTGTTCGTCCTCCGTGGGGAGAACGGACCGGTTGAGGAAGATGTATTCGGTGCGGTACAGGCCGATTCCCTGGGCCTTCGACTTGAGCTGGGGCGTCACCTCGACGGGCAACTCGATGTTGACCATCGTGGGGATTTCGTATCCGTCGAGGGTGATGCTGGGCCGGGCGTCTTCGGTGGCGATGAGCTCGAGCTGACGGGCCCGTTCGCGCTCCTGCTCGGCCTGGAACTTCTTGATCGTGGCTTCTTCGGGCCGGATGAAGACGTAGCCCCGCGTGCCGTCGACGATGATGGTGTCGCCCGGCAGGGTGTGGGCGCCCACGTACTTGAGCCCCACCACGGCCGGCACCTGGAAGGCCCGGGCCAGGATGGCGGTATGGGACGTGGGCCCGCTCACGTCGGTGGCGATGCCCAGGGTGTTCTTGAGATCGAGCTTGGCGGTGTCGGACGGCGACAGATCGTGGGCCACGATGACGCTGGGATGCTCGAGGCGCTCGAGGGACTCGAGGTCGGTGTTCAGCAGCTTGCCGAGGACGCGGGTGCCCACGTCGAGGAGGTCCTGGGCGCGCTCGCGAAACAGCGGGTCGTCGACGGTGTCGAGCATCTGGCTGTAGCGGGCGATGAGGTCGTCCACGATGAATTCGGCGTTGAGCCCTTCCTCTTCGAGGCGGCGCTCGAACTCCTGATGGAGGGTGGGGTCGTCCACCACCATGAGGTGGGCCTTGAAGATGTCGGCGTGGGGTTCGCCCAATCCGGCGGCGGTGCGGTCGAACAGGGCTTGCAGGTCCTGGCGCACGCCGTCGATGGCGCGGCGAAAGCGCTGACGCTCGCGTTCCTTGTCCTCTACCCGGTAATGGGGGATGTCGAGGGTGCGGACGCCGAAATTAAGGGCCGGTCCGATGGCGATGCCGGGCGAGACCCCAATGCCGCGCAGCGCAATCTCCACTACTCCTCCCCAAAGCCCGACTCGATGAGCTGGCGCACCGCCTCGAAGGCCTCGCGCGCGTCGGGTCCCGTGCAGGTTACTCGGAGGCGGCTGCCTTGGGCGGCGGCGAGGGTCAGGAGGCCCATGATGCTCTTGGCATTGACGCGGTGCGCGTTAATGGAGATGTAGACGTCGGACTTGAAGGGAAGCACCGTCTGAACCAGCCGCGCCGCCGGGCGGGCGTGGAGCCCCAGGGAATTCACTATCCGAACTTCTTCGCTAATCTCGGTCGATTGTTCCATTCACTCTGCCTGCCGATCGGCCACGACGGTCACCGCGGCGACGGAACCCATGCCCGCGCCCGCGCGGCCCGAACCCACCGCGAAACCTTCGGCGCCCGTACCGCGCCCGGTTCACGCCCACGGCCGAAACCCAGGTGCAAGTTCCGGGAAAAAGGTAACAGATTTGACCGCGCTATCACCTGAAATCCCGGCGCCCCTGTGCGCCGCACCCGCCTGAAAGGCGGTTGAAACGGCGGCCCGTCGGTATGAACTCCCGCGAAGACACTCACATACCACTAGAATATAAAGGATTTCCCTGGAACAATGCAAAAGCGAAAGCCGGCCCCCGCCGACCCCTCGGATCGCACACGGGCCTGCAACCGATGGGCTTACGTGGGCCGGTCGCGCGGACCCGGTTTCGTCGTCGTGCGGGGCCGCGCCTTCGCAGGGCAGGGTCAGCCGGGGAGGGAATGGAGGACGTCGCCGGGCTTTTCGGGAAACCCCCGAACGCCGCGGGAGCCGTCGAACTGATAAATGCGCCGCCGGGGCCGCTCGCTGTAGGGCAGGGCCTTGAGATCGCCCTTTTCGAGGGCCCGATCGGCGTTGGGCCGGCTCAGGGCCTCGACGGCGACGGCCCGCAGGCGCCGGGCCGCGTCCGGGTGGTCGGGAAGGGCCTGGCTCCGTTCCTGGGGGTCGTTTTCGAGGTCGAAAAGCTGTTCCCGGCCGCCGTTGGCGAAGTGGATGTACTTCCAGCGGGAATCGCGGACCATAACCTTGAACTGCGGCGTTCCGGGCCGGCCGTAGAGGCCGATGACGTGGTCGCGGCCGCGGCCGGAACCGTCGATCAGGCCCAGCACGTCCACGCCCTGGCGCAGATCCGGCTGTCCGGCGGCGCCGGTGGCGATACCGAAGAGGTCGGTGAGGCAGACGAGGGCGTCGTGGCGCTCGTCCGCGGGGATCCGTTCCGGCCAGCTCAGGAGAAAGGGGACGTGGCAGGAGGGCTCGAAGTAGCTCTCCTTCTGCCAGGCATGATGGTCGCCCAGGTGGTCGCCGTGGTCGGAGAAGAAGCAGATGAGGGTGTTGTCCGCGTCGTCGCGGGCCTCGACGGCGTCGAGGATGCGGCCGAGGCAGGCGTCGATGTAGGAGAGCTCGCCGTAGTACCGGGCGCGGAGCACGCGGGCGTGGGAATCGGAGATGTCGTCGGCCCAGACGGCGTAGTTCATCCAGGGGATTTGCTCGTCCATGTGGTCCACCAGGATGTCGCCGCGGACGGGGTCAGGCATCCTGTCGGGGTCGTACATGCGGTTGAAGGGGATCGGGGGCGCCAGGGGTGGATGGGGTCCGATGAACGAGACGAACCCGAAGTAAGGACGTCCGTCGTTCGACGCGGCGATTTGCTCGACGGCCCGATCGGCCGCCCATCCCTCGACGGTGATGGCCGCGGGCATGGCGCTCATCTGGGGCATGTAGTACATCTCGGTCCGCTCGCCCATGAGCCCTTCGAGGAAGTCGAAGGCGGGATGTTCGCGGGCGATGAACGAGGCGAAGTCGTCGCGCGCCCGCTGGTCGGCATTCCCGTAGAGTTCCTCGCTGTGGAGGTGGACTTCGTAGCCGAGGTCCTCGTCCCAGGGGCGGGTGTGAAATTTGCCGACGCCGAAGGTGCGATAGCCGAGTCCGGTAAGGGTGCGGGCCAGGTAGGGGCCGCAGCGTTCTTCCATGTCCTCGGGCTGGCCCGGCACCGGCATGGGAGCGCCGTTGTCGTAGATGGCCGTGGTGTGGGGTTCGCATCCGGTGCGGATGGTGTAGCGCGCGGGCACGCAGACGGGGCAGGTCGAGTAGGCCCGGGTGAAGGAGACGCCCCGCGCCACGAGCCGGTCCATGTTCGGCGTGTAGATGTCGGGGTTGCCCAGGGCGGCGATGGTGTCGAAGCGCTGCTGGTCGGTCATGACGAAGAGAATGTTCGGCCGGCTCATGGGATCCTCCTTATGAAAGGGGCGAGACCCTGCACCACGAGGGTATGATGGCACGAATACGACGCCCGGACAAGGCGCGACAGGCGGGTGGGGTGCACCGATCTGGACATCCCGGCGGCGTTCGGGTAATCCTCAGGCTGCGGAGGTGGTCTTGAATCTCGGGTTTCGGAGAGTCTTGCTGTGTGCGTTGGTCGCGGCCCTGTCCGGGTGCGCGGCGGTGCGGTATGCCGACTACCGGATGCCGTCGCTGCGCCTGGATCCGCCCACGAACAAACCCCTGCCCGAGCGGGACGACCCGCGGGTCGACGAGGCGCTGCGGAAATGGGCCGAGTTGAAGGACGGAGAACGGCGGGCCTTTCCCACGCCGTACCACGTATACGTGGACACGCCGGATATCGCCGCCGATCCCGGCGAACGGGCCATCGGCCTCGCCTTTTCGGGCGGCGGCACCCGGGGCATCCTGTTTGGCGCGGCCTGCGTGCGGGAAATGTCGGCCCGGGGCCTGCAACCCCTGCTGGACGAGGTGGACTACGTCTCGGGGGTGTCGACGGGGGCGGTGCCGGCGACCTTCTTCGCATTGAATTACGGTCCCCACGGGCCCGAGTCCTTTCGGTTCGACCGGTGGCCGGAGTGCTTCAATGTGGACGTGGTGCGTTATACGCTCGGCTCGCTGGCGCGGCGGCCGGACTGGGTGGCTCGGGGCTTCACCTTCGACATGAACGCCCGGCAGGCCATGGTGGCGGCGATGGCTACGCTGTACTTCAAGGGCACGCGCTACGACATGAGGAGCGGCCTCACCTTCGCCCATCTGCCCCGGACGCCCGTGCTCGTTCTCGGTGCTACGGTGATTCAGGACCCTGCAGCGCCCTTCGTGCAGACCCGGCTGCCGTATCGGTACGCCCTCGACGAGTATCCCGAGGTGCCGTGGGGCGTGGCGGCGCAGAGCTTCGAATCGTTTCGCACCGACCCGATGGCCTATTCCCTGGCCGAGGCGTGTTACAACAGCATTTCCTATCCCGGCACCATGCGTTCCGGCCGCGTGGAAGTGCTCGCCGACCCGGCCTGGGTATTGGAGGGCCTCGAGGGCGCCGCGGCGGCGCGCATGGAGCGTTCCCGCACCCAGCCCGGCTACCACGGGGTCTATGACCTCAAAGACGGCGGGCTCACGGACAACCGGGGCCTGTTCCTCCTGGGCCGGCTGCTCGAGAAGACCCATCTCGAAGCGCGGCAATCGCGGCGGCCGCTCTTGATCGGGATCGACGCGTCGCAACTGGCCTTGCGTACGCCCGAGCCCGGCGAGGGGATCGTGGGCCGGGGCTGGTTCGACGAGTTCGCGGCCTCGACCACGGCGTCGTGGCAGACCGGCCAGGACGCCTATCAGCGGTTGCTCGACCTTCAGAAGGAACAG
>CAYVOE010000203.1:8545-9055 GCA_964452795.1 uncultured Nitrospiraceae bacterium | reverse complement strand
CCGCCGTCTTGAGGTCCTGATTGCGCTCCGCCGCGATGCCCAGCGCCAACAGGGCCGTCCCGCTGACGTCGGGAAGGTCGCTCAGGTTGTCCAGCACCTGACGCGCCCGGTCGCGGTGCGCCTCGTTGCCGCTGCGCTCGGCCAGGCTGTACCAGGCCAGGGCAAGGGTCACGCGTTCGTCGGTGGCGGATTCCGGGACTTCCGGGGCAACTTTGTCAAGCCACTCGGCGGCGGCGCCGGCATCGGCTATGTCGGACCCGGCCAGCCGCATCACGGCCATGCGCCACTGGTCGGAAACGTCCACGCGCGGCGCCAGCAGTTCCTCCGCCTCGTCGATGCGCCCGGCCCCCACCAGCGCACGGGCGTACAGATAAGGAACGGCTTCAAAGGCCTCCGGGGCCGCGTCGAGCTCCGTCAGGTACGGCTGGAGCATCTGCAGGGCCTCGGCGGACCGGCCAACCTGCGTCAATACTCCGGCGATGAGCAGGTCCGGCTCGCGGGTGTTGCTTC
>CAYVOE010000203.1:0-8535 GCA_964452795.1 uncultured Nitrospiraceae bacterium | reverse complement strand
TTGCTTCCGGACCGCGCGCGCCACTCCCGGGCGGCGTCCAGCGCATTGTCCCACTGGCCCACGGCCGCATGGGTCTCGGCCGCCAGGCGCGCCGTATCGGCCACGCCGGGAAATTCGCGCATGGCCTGGGAGGCGACTTGGGCGGCGTCGCTGTGGCGCCCGAGGCTGCGGTACAACCGGGCGAGCTGCACCTTGAGCGGCAGGAACCGCGGGTACCGGTCGCTCAGTTGCCGCAGATCCATGGCGAGCTTGCCGTCGTCGGGCGCTTCCGCGACCACCTTGAGACACTCGAGGGCCTCGGGCACCCGGTCCGGCGTCTCGAGCGCCGCCAGCAGGAACGGCAGCGCCACCGGCCGTGCCGCGACCGCCCGCAGCCGCGCCTCGTCGGCGGTCAAATCTTCAAACAGCTTGTCTTCCGGACACGCCGCCCGCGCCTCGAGGATCAGCGCCACCGCCCGCTCCGAATTCCCGGTCCGCAAGGCGAGATCGATGCTGCGACGCCAGGCGGTGGGGTTGCCTGGGTTCGCGGCCCGTGCCGCGTCGTACAGGCGGGCCGCCTCGTCCGGTTCGCCATACTTCCGCACATATTCGGCGCGCAGCAGTTCGCGCAGGCCCGGTTCCAGGTCGATCCCGTCGAGCCGGGCAAGGGCGGCCTCCGCCTCGTCGGCCCGCCCGCGAAGAGCCAGAAGGTCCGCGGCGAAGGCGAGCGTCGGCGCGTCGGGTTCGCCGGTCAGCAGGCGATCCACGATGGCTTCGGCCTGGTCGAGCCGGTTGCTGCGGGCATAGAGCTGGGCCAGCAGCAGCTCGGCCTGAGCGTCCCGATTGTCCGGCGTAGAAGATGTCTCCAGAATCTCGATGGCCCGGTCGACCCGACCCTGGGCCGCGGTCAGCGCCGCCAGCCGGCGCGTGTCCACCGGCGAAAGATCGCCCATCCGGGCGATATCGTCCAGATACCGCTCGGCTTCACGAGCGTCGCCCCGCGCCTGATGCAGGCGCACCAGTTCGAACCGTACCGCGCGGGCGTTGGGGTCGAGCTGCGCCGCTTTGGTCAGATTCTCGATAGCCCCTTCCCGGTCGCCCAGCCGCTCCAGTGCGGCCGCCATGGTGGCGTGATATTCCGAGTTCGGCTGCGAGATCCGCATGGCGTCGGTCATCAGCGTGGTGGCTTCCGCCGCCGCCTTGGCCGACGGGTCGCTCTGGAGCAGCCAGCGGGCCTTGGCGACACGCCAGGCAACGGCGTTGTCGCCCGTAGCAGTCTGGAGCCGTTCCACCACCCGCTCGATGAGCGCCAGATCCGTCCACGCCGCCTCCGACGCCAGGACGCGCTGCTGGAGCGCCGCGTTGTCCGGGGCCGCATCCGATACGCGGGCCCACGCGGCGGGCGCGTCTTCCGCACCGATAACCTCGAGGTACTGGGCCACCGCCGCCCGCCAGTCCGGGGTGTCGCCTGCGGCCGCGGCCGCAGCGGTCAGGAGCTTGCGGCCGCCTTCGCTGTCGCCGGCCTCGTGGGCCTCGATGGCGCGGGCGTAGGTGAGCGACGCCGTCGAGCCCATCGATTGCTCGAGCCGATCTCGGCAGGCCTCGGCAAGACCCAGACCGTGGGCGTCGCTGACCTGGGCCAGCCGAAGCAGGCAGGCCTCGGTAAATTCCGCGTCGCTCGCCAGCGCCGTCTCCAGTCGCACCCGGGCTTCGCCGGCTCCGCGCAGGCGCGCCAACAGGTCGATGAGCAGCGGCAACGATCGGGGTTCCCCGGGTCGAGCCGTCTGGATCTTCTCCACCAGTTCGAGCAGTTTCTGGCGGTCATCTTCCGACATGCGCTCGTATTCGTCGTCGAGGACATCGGCCACGATGGCCGCCACCCCGATGTTCTGGGGAGCCCGCTCGAGCGCCGCAAAGGAGCGGGAGACCGCTTCCTCGGTCCGCCCCGACGACGCCAGGATCTCGGCCGAACGCGCCAGGGGATCCGCCCAGGCGGGTGACAGCTTGCTCGCCTGCTCCCACGAACGCAGGGCCAGGTCCGTCTCCCGCTGCTGGTTGTAGGCCCAGCCGATGAAGTAGTGGAAATACGGATTGGCCGGCTCGCGGCTGAGCGCTTCCTGACACACCGCAACCACTTCCTGAGGCGGAAGCTTGTCCACGAACATGGCCTTCAGAAGGGGCGCCCAGGCCTTGGCCGCGTTGTCGTCGTTGCGGCCTTCGAGCTCCGCCGCGATCGCCTTCACTTCGTCCGTTTCGCCGCGGTCGGCCAGACCCACGGCGCGCAGGGCCAGCACGGTGGCGTCCTGATCCGCCGGCGCCGCTTCGTCCGTGCGGTCCAGCACCCGCTGCATGTCGCCCGATTCAAACAGGCTGCGCACCAGCAACCGCTCCAGCTCCGGATCGCCCGTCTCGTTCGCGGCTCGGTCAAGCAACGTCAAGGCGCTTCGGTGCTGGCCGAGACCGTTCAGCAGCAAGTAGGTGAAGGTGACCTGCGTCACGTCGTTGGAAACGTTTTCGGCGGCCCTTTCGGCCCATTCCACCGCCCCGGCACGGTCGCCCGTCAATTCGTGGGCCGCGGCTTTCACCAGTTGGTACGGCGCACCGGCCGGGTCGAGCCCCGGTTGCTTGTCCGCATACCCGCGGATGTCTTCCACGGGCCGCCCCAACTGCTGCATCAGGCCGAGCACGAACGTGTGGGTCTGGATCTCGCCGGGCTCCCGCTCCGTCACCTGCGCCGCCATTTCGAGCGCCTTTTCCAGTTCCCCAAGGCGGGCCAGCGCCACCGATTCGGCCCGCAAAGCGGCGACGTTGTCCGGATCCGATTCGAGTATCTTCTCCGCCAGGGCACGGGTCTCTTCTCCGTAGCCCATCTCCAGGTAGAGGTCGAGCAGTTCGCCCTGCGCCTCCGCATGGCCGGGGTCGAACTCGAGGGCCCGCCGCAGCATGCCGATGGCGTCCTTATAATGCCGGCCGTTCGGAAGCGGGACGTTCCGCCGCGCCCGGGCATAGGCCACCAGGGCTTCGGTGTCGCCCTCCTGGCCGAACCGCTGCAGGTAAGAACCCACCTTGTGGAGGGCGGTCACGTAGTCGCCCGCCTGGGCCGCTTCCATGCCCTGGACCCGAGACTCCCGCGCCTGCTGGTCCAGCGTCCGGGAACGCAGGTATACCGCGCCTCCCCCGAGCGCCAGCACCACCACACCCGCGATCAATACAATCAGCAAACGCCGTTTGCGCATGACACTTCTTTCCTTTAGCTCGACGGGTTAGGAGCCGCTTCCGCGGGGATGGGCGCCGCGCCCGAAGTGGCCCAGACGGCCTGCGCCAGCGGACCAAATCGCGCCAAGGCCGCCGAAGGCGAGTCGAGGTCCGCCTGCCCCAGGGCACGGACACTGCTCGGATAACCGCTGCATTTGCTGGACGTGGCCGACGAATGGCCCGTCCGCTCCAGGTCCCGGTTGTGGGCCCGGTTGAATACCAACCCCATCAGCGGAGCCTGAATGAGATCGAGGTGCTGGATGGCCTGGCGCACGACGGATGTGTGCTCGCCCCGAGAAGCCACCATGATGACCCCGTCGGCGCTGGCCGCCATGATCGACGAATCCGTGGGGCCCGGCACCGGCCCGGAATCGATGAGTATTATGTCGTACGAGTCCCGGAGCCCGTCGACCAGCGCCGTCATGGCCGAACGCGACATCACCGCCAGGGGATTCTCCTGGGCGCCGCAGGCGGGCAGGATGCGCAGGTTCGGAACGCCGGTATAGGCGATGCAGCGATCGACCGATTGCCCTTCCAATGCGTCGAGCAAGCCCAGGCGCGGCTCTTTCCCGTTCCCGTTCGCCTCTCCGGATACCGTCTCGTCCGGACCGGTCAGGCAGATCAGGCTCTTGCCCGGCGACGGATCGGTCACCACCGAGGGCACCGCTTCGCCGTCGCCCTTGCGGAAGAACCGCGACGGCTTTCGGCGCAGGAGGTCGCGGGTGCGGCGGGTCAGCCCCATGCCGACGATGTCGCCGTCGATGACCAGCGTGCGCGCCCCCGCCGCCGCGAAGGACAGGGCCAGGGCCAGGGTGAGGCTGGTCTTGCCGGTGCCCGCCGCCGCGCTCGTGACCGTGAGGGTCCGCGCCCGTTCGAGGCGCGCCCGGGGCTGCAGCATCATCCGTATCTGGTGCACGCACTGGGCGGCCACCATGGCCTCCACGGGATCGGAGAGCTTTTCGGGCAGGTTCGGAAGCGCCCCCAGCAGCCGCGGATACTGGTTTTCGGCATCCGCGATGAAACGGATTCGGGGATTCAGCAGTCCGAGCAGCAGGACCAGGCCGACGCCCAGGCCGCTCCCCGCCAGTCCGCCCATCACGGCGAACTGCTTGAATTTGTGGGCGTTGGAGGGCGACGACGGCAGCTCCGCCTCGCTCAGCTTGCTGATGCGGCCCCCGAACTGACCTTCCACGCTGAGCTGCTCCATGCGCGAACGGGTCTGATCCAGCCGCTCGCGTGCCTGGGCCAGTTTGGTGCGCAGGTCCTGGAGCGTAAGGTTCTTCCGACCCAGATCGAGGGTCGCGGCCCGGGCCTCTTCGTACAGCGCCTGGATGCGCTCGACCCGCTCCCGGGCCTGCTCGGGATCGGTGATGACGGGGAGTGCGCCCAGCGCCATGCCGCTCAATGCCGCCATCCCGCCTATCGAACCGACCGGACTCATCGGGCCGGGATCGTAGGATTCCCGGAAAATCTGGGCGTACTGCTCGATCTGTTGGTTTTTCAGCTCCAACTGCCGCTGCGCCCGCTGGTACTCGGGCCGCTCCTCCGGGTTGGTCCGGATCGCCTTGATCTCTTCGATCTGCAGCAGGATCTGGTCGCGCTCGGAGACCAGTTGCTGCATGCGCGTATCCATGGCCGCGATCCGTTCCACGGGCAGTTCTACCGACGCTTCGGGCACGACCGGCTCCGCCGCCGACAGATTGGCCAGCTGAAGCTTGGCCGCCTCGAGCTCGGTCTCGATCTTCTGAAGTTCCTGGATCCGGTACGCGTACACCGCGGCAAGGTCGTCCGAGCCGTATTCGTTGGCGATCTTGAGGATCTCGGCCTGGTACCCGTCGATTTCGCTGTTCAATCCCCGCGCCCGTTCTTCCAATACCTGGAATCGCTGCGCGTCGGTGGCCGTGTTCTGTTCCCCGTAGATTTTCATGTAGGCGTCCACCACCGCCTTGACTCCGGCCTGCGCCCGCTTCGGCTCGCCGTCCGTGTAGGAAACGATCACGATCTGGCTGCCCTTGGGCCGTTCCACCGCCAGCCCTTCACCGAAGGCGTCCGCCTCGGCCGAGCTGTAGCGGCCGCCCACATCCCGCCAGGTCGGACTCTGCATGGCCAGGTCGCGGACCCGGGAACTGGTGATCAGCGACATCTGAGTCTGTACGAAGGCGTCGAACATGGGGATCATCGAGTTCTCTTCGTTCTCGTACAGGATCTTGGGCATCACCGGCGCGATCCGGATGGTCGCCTGGCTCTTGTACTCGGGCGGCAGGGCCTTGTAGCCGATGGCCGCGCCCACGGGGCCCAGCACCGCCACCAGCACCGCGACCAGGACGTAGCGCCCCCGCAAAAGCCGGTGTACGAGAAGCAACGGATTTTGTGCCGCTTCTCCGCCGGGTTGCTTTGCCGCGCCACCGGTTGGATTCGAATGGGGAGAGTTCATATTGCCTTTCCTGATTGGACGGCCCGTATCCATTCCGACGAGGCCCGGAGCAGGACCTTGTAAATCTCCTGCCGACGCTCCGCGGGCAGGCTCGCATCCAGGACGAACTGGAGGCTCGCTCCACCGTAGTGCTTGGCCTGCTTGTCCCGCGCCGCGCGATCGAGCAGGCCCAGATCGGGCGCCGTGCGGCCGTCGGGAAGCACCGAGAAATGCACCACTTCGATATCCGACGACCGGACCAGCGTGTCGTGGTTAAAGGTGTAGCGCGTCGCCAGAACCGATTGGTTGTCGACCGTGATCGTCAGCGGCTCCTGCTGCACCTGCGTCCATCCCTGCGACGGATAACACACCGGCGGATAGTGGCCCAGCAGGCTCCGGGCGTCGGCGCACTGAACCACCAGCAGCGTGGCGGTGTCGCCCGTGCCGATATGATAGTACGTCCGGCTCAGCGAGAAGTTCGCATCGAGGATCTGCAGGGCCTCCTGCCGAATCTCTTTATCCACTCCGACCCAGTCGCCCACGCGGTACGGTATGAGACTCATCGAGTCCTTTACGCGCTCGTGATAAGTCTTGGCGCCCTCGGGCACCGCGCGCCGGCTCCCGCTGTCGAGGCCGATGGCTCCCAGCAGGCAAAGCGTCAGTATCGGTGCGGCCAGCCTCAGCAAACCGCGTCCCCTCCCTTCGTTGCGATTCCGATAACGTCAGGCACTGGACGGCACCCCCGGGGGGACTTCCTCGTCGTTGCCTGCCTCTTCTTCATCGGCGCCGCGGACCCAACGCAACACCGCGCCCGCTCCCATCAGCGCCAGCAGCGCCACGGGCATCATCGCCCAGCCGCTCAGGTCGTGGAAGGTGAGCGCCGTGGACTCGTCGGTGTATCCGTACATCCATACCGTCGGCACCAGACGCACCACGTTGGCCGCAATGGCCACCAGCGGGCTCGCCAGGAGCACCGCCATCCGCGCCCGCCCGCTGAGTTCCGCGCTGAAAGCATAGAGGAAGCACACCAGCGTCAGCGCGAAGATCATGCGGACGCCGTTGCAGGCCTCCGCGATGCCCACCGAAACGTCGTTTATGACCAGTACGTTGCCGCTCAACACCACGGGCGTACCCAGGGTTTCGAGCACGAAACCCGTCATCCGGGCCGTCACCGTCTGCAAAGGCATCGAAATCTGCTGCCGGACGATCCCCGGCACGGGCACCAGAAACACCAGCACCGCGAAGGCCGGCCACAACCGCCACAACACGCCGCCGCCCAGCACCGACAACAGGCAGCCCGCCGTGATGACGATGGCGCCGAAATGCCACATGCTCTGGTACATGTGCGTATCGCCCACGGAATAGAGCAGCCAGCCCGCCAGCACCAGCAGGGGCCCGACGAACGTGAGCGTCCGCCGCGCCGACCGGGCCTCGTCCTTGCGCACCCAGGCCAGCCACAGGGCCATCGGGAGCACCAGCCAGATGTGGCTCGACTCCTCGTCCTTCCCGGCCAGCCGGAAAATGTCCATCCATGCGTCCGACGTGACCCACACCCCGATGAGCGCCAGAAGCCCCGCGCCGATCAGATGTCGGTTCCGCCAGTAACGGGCACCGGAGCCCTGCCCGGCTTCCACCAGGCGCGGTTTCCTCGACCCGTCTTCGCCCGAAGCCGCCGCGACCGCCTCCGCCGGAGCGGCCCCAGCCTCGGCCTCTTCGGTAGCCGTCGAAGCGCGAAAGCGTACCCCACCCTGCTCCAGGTGCGTCACCACCGCCTCGGCCTTCGCCGACCAGGTTTCGCGCTCCACCCGTTGGCGCAGATGGGCCGGATTGGGCGGCGATTCGAGAGCCTCGCGGATTTTCTGCGCAAAGCCCTCGGCATTGTCCGCCACGCCCACATACCCGTCGTAGCGCGCCAACTCGTCGAACGGCGTGCTCACCACCGGACGGCCCACCGCCAGGTATTCCTTGAGCTTCACCGGGTTGCACGCCTTGATCCACTCGCTCTTGTTCCACGGCATGATCAGCACGTCGCACGCCGCCATGTACGAGGCCACTTCCTCGTAGGGCTTGCGTCCGAGCAGATGCACGTTCTCATGCCGGCACCAGCCCTCCGGCAGCGAACAGGCCCCCACCAGCACGAAGGTGCAGTCCGAAAGCGCCGCCGCCACCTCGTTCATCAGGTCCGGATCGAAGGTCCACGCGTCGATGCCGCCCACAAAGCCGATTCGCGGCCGAGGCAGCCCCTTCACATCCTCCGGCTCCCGTGCCGGGTCCGTGCCCGCCGCCGCGAACTCCGCATAATCCACCCCGTGATCCACGAACGCCGCCGACCGACACTCCGCCCGCTCCGCCTCGAAGACGCTCGTCGAACAGAACACCGTGAGGTCCGCATCCTCCTTCAGCGCCAGGTCATAGCCCCGGATCCGCTGGGCGTCCACCCCCGGAAAATGCTCGAACCGGTCCGTCCGCTGATACACCACCCCCGCCGCCGGAATCCGATCCACCACCTCCGCCGCCGGCGGACACGCCACCCACACCAACGGGTGCCGCATCCCCATCCACGCCGCCGCGTCGCGCACCTGCTCCGCCAGGAGCCCCCGCGCCCACGACGTGCCGTGAAACTTCGGGACCGACACCGGGCTCAGCACGCCGAAATTGTCCCGTACCAGCCGGAACCCCCGGCACCAGCTCCGGACCTTCCGCGCCACCCGCTTCACGAACACCCGGCCCTCGCCCACCTGCGGCGTCCGCATCCCGATGGAGTTCACATACAACACCGGCACCCGCCGGCTCAGTTCCCGCATCATCTGGATGTCGTAGTGCCCGCGGTTGTGATACCACCAATCCACCCCGCCAAAACACACCACCCCATCCACCGCCCCGGCCCG
>CAYVOE010000202.1:0-9081 GCA_964452795.1 uncultured Nitrospiraceae bacterium | reverse complement strand
GGGACCCGAGAAAACGTTCTTACCGCCTTTCTGCCATGAGCGGTGTGCCCGCCTTATCCTCGTCGTTCTGAAAAATCTCTCCGTAGACCTGAAAAAAGTGCTTGACAGTCCCGGTGTATATGTATACCATGTACGCATAAGGTCGTCACCGGTTCGGGTCACCAGAGAAAGGCGCCTCATATGCGATACGGGCTGCATCTCTACACGTACATCCGCCAAATGTCGGACCAGGCCTGGGACCTGCTGCCCCAGTTGAAAGCCCTGGGCTACGACGGCTGCGAAGTTCCCCTGATGCCGGGGGAGATGGACCGGTTCGATTACGACCGGGCCCGAGCCCGGCTCGACGCGGAAGGCATGGCCGCCGTGGGCAGCACGGGCATGACGCCGGACCTGTGCATCGCGTCGCCCGACGGCGCGGTGCGCGCCCGGGGCATGGCCCACATGCGCCACGCCATCGACTGCACGGCCCGGCTGGGGGCGACGGTGCTGTCGGGGGCTCTCTACGCGGCCTTCGGATGGCGGCCGGAGCGGGGTCGAACGGCCCAGCAGTGGCGCCAGAGCGCGGCCAGCCTGCGAGAGCTGGCGCGGTACGCCGAGGACAAGGGCGTCACGCTGACGCTGGAGCCGCTCAATCGGTACGAGCACTACTTCATCAATACCGTCGACGATGCGTTGAAGCTCATCGCCGACATCGGCGAGCCCAACGTAAAGGTCCACCTCGACACCTACCACATGAACATCGAGGAGCGGGACTTCTACGAGGCGGTGCGCAAGGCGGGGGCTTTCCTGGGCCACGTGCACTGCGCGGAAAACGACCGCGGCATCCCCGGCACCGGCCACATCGACTGGGCCGGCTTCTTCCGCGGGCTCAACGAGGTCGAGTACGACGGCTGGATCATCGTTGAATCCTTCTTCGAACCCATCCCTTCCATCGTCGAATTTTCTCCCATCTGGCGTTCATTGGCGCCCGATGCCGACACGCTGGCGCGCGAATCGCTGCAGTTCATCCAGGCGGGCCTTCGGGTCCCCGCCGACGGCGCCGGCACGGTCGCGTCCCGATGAAACCCGGTCTCGAAAGCCCTTCGGCGCAGGCCGTGGTGGCGGGTTACCTCTGCCTGGACTTTGCGCCCGGCCTCGAGGACTGCACCCGGCCCGAGGACTTGCTCCGTCCGGGCGACCTCGTTCACGTGGGTCCGGCCCGCCTCACCCCGGGCGGGGTCGTGGCCAACACGGGCCTGGCCCTGCACGACCTGGGCGTCCCGGTCACGCTGATCGGGAAGATCGGCGCCGACCCGGTGGGCGCGGTGTTGCGGGAGATCTTCGAGTCCCGCGCGCCGGGGCTCTCGCAGGGCCTCAAGGTCTCCGAGGGCGAGGCCTCGGCCTACGCCGTCGTGGTGAGCCCTCCCGGCCGTGACCGATGCTTCTGGGCCTATCCCGGCGCCAACCGGACCTTCGATTCCAGCGACATCGATTACGACCGCCTGCCCGACGCAGGCGTCTTTCATTTCGGGTATCCGCCGCTGATGCCGCGCATGCTCGCCGGGGACGGCGCCGAGATGCGGCGAGTCTTCGAGGGCGCCCGGGCCCGAGGCCTCGCCACGAGCCTCGACATGTGCACCCCCGAACCCGGCATCGTCGACTGGGCCCCCTGGCTCGAGCACGTCCTCCCCGCGGTCGACCTTTTCCTGCCGAGCCTGCCCGAACTGACCGTCATGCTTCCCCCGGGCGACGCGGCCTCTCCCGCGGACCCGGAAGACGCGGAACTCCGCCTCCTGCAGGAGTACGGAGACCGCCTGCTCGGTCTCGGATGCGCCCTCGCCATGATCAAACTGGGCGCCCGGGGCCTTTACCTGCGGACCGCCCCCCTCGATCGCATCTCCCGGCTCCGGAACGCGATCCCGCGGTTCCGCGCGGAGGATTGGGCCGACCGCGAGCTCTACGCGCCCGCCTTTCGGGTAGTGGTCCGCGGCGCCAACGGGGCCGGCGACTGCGCCGCGGCGGGTTTCATCTCCGGCTTGCTTCGCGGCGAAGGTCCCGGCCCGGCCCTGCGGCGGGCCGCGGGCGCGGGTGCCCTGCGCGTCGAGACGCCCGACGGCCCCCTCGACGGGTCGGCCCTCGAGCAGCGCCTGGCGGCGGGATGGGAGACCCATCCGGTTCCCGACCCGCCCGTTCACTGGTCACAGATCGAAGGCGTGTGGACGTGCACGGAGAGCGCCGTCTGCCCGCCCCGCTTACCGTAGCGTGTTGTGGACTTCGACAGCAGGAATCAGGCGTTCATCGGATCATTCCTAAACGAAGGAGAGGCATCATGAGACGGAGATACACAGTCGGCTTCACGCTCATCGAACTGCTGGTGGTGATCGCCATCATCGGTATCCTGGCGGCCATTCTGCTACCGGCCCTGTCGCGCGCCCGGGAAGCCGCCAACCGGGCATCCTGTCAGAACAACCTCAAGCAATGGGGCATCATCTTCAAGATGTTTGCCGGGGAAAACAAGGGCGTGTTTCCCATGTCGAGCCAATGGATTATTGAAGGCAACCTGGCCGGGCTGTCGCCGGAAGCCGGCTGTCTCAGCCCGCTGGGCGTGGACGCCATGGGTCCCATGCTGAGCGTCGTGGCGGGCGGCAGCGCGAGCGGCAGCGGCGGCCTCTATCCCGAGTACTGGACCGATCTCAACATCATGATCTGCCCCTCCGACGCGCGGGCCCCGCAGAAGGATTACATCAACGCCCTCGCCGTGGCCAACGCGGCGGGAGACGTGGGCATCGCGGACGACATCGACGCCCAGATCAAGGAGATCGAGCGGAACTCCGCCAATCCCGTGATGGCCATGATCGCGAAGAACGCCATCCTTTCCCATCCCGTGTCTTATCTTTACATTCCCTATGCCCTCCGGACTCCGACCCAGTTTCACATGATGCACTACTCCCTCCGGGGTTGGACCTGGAACGCGGTCGTCAACGGCGGTCCTTCGACGGTGCCCACCGCGGGCGGCTTCGCTCCGTCGAATCCCTGGTTCTACTCCGCGGAAGTGGCGGCCCAGCCCGGATGGCCGGCCCAGTGGAAGCAGTTGGGCATGGTCGCCAACCGCGGCGGCAAGGACATCGACCTCAGCTCGTACGCGGGCCTGGTCACCGATTCCGACGGCGGCCCCCTTCCTACGCTGCACAAGCTGAAGGAAGGCATCGAGCGCTTCATGATTACCGACATCAACAATCCCGGCGCCGGAGCCCGCGCCCAGAGCACCATCCCCGTGATGATGGACGCCTGGGGCGGTCAGATGGGCCAGGTCATCGACGAACACCCGGGCTCGGGCACGGCCGTCTACAACCACATCCCCGGCGGCGTGAACCTGCTTTGCATGGACGGCCACGTGACGTTCATACGGCAACGTTCGGCGAACAATCCGTCCGAGCTGGGCGCCCTCGACTGGGTGGCCGGAAACATCGTGACCCAGGCCCATGCGCCGAGCTCCCGCGACCTCGGCTTCGTCTGGTACATGGCGGCCGCGGGCGGACAAAACTAAGAACCCCTCGCTGCCGTTGAGGCGCATCGACGCCGGGCAGCGCTCCCCGGGAATCGCACGGGGGACGCTGCCCGGCTCACGGCCCTCGGCAGGAATGCCGCGCCGGCTCTCCGGTATCTCTACGCGGCGCGGCCCCGTTTCGGCTATCTTGGACCCAGTCGGACCGAAGCCTGTCCCGGTTCGGATCGACGATGCTTCACCCCGGCCTCGGTCGGCCCGCCGGCCCGGGGTCGGCCCAAGGCGGAGCGGCTCATGCGAACGGCGCTAATCCCGCTGATCCTGTTGCTGGGCGCCGGGACCGACGAACCCGTCCGGATCGATTTCTGGAGCGGATTCACCGGTCCCGACGGGCAGCACATCCAGACCCTCGTGGACCGGTTCAATCGGGATCACGCCGGGGAGATCGAGGTCCGGATGGTGGTGATGCTCTGGGCGGACTTCTACGGGAAGGTGGCGCTGGCGCTTCGAAGCCGGAGGGCGCCGGACGTGGGGGTGGTCCACTACGACCAGGTGCGCAGCGTCATCGAGCAGGGCGTGGTGCTCGAGCTGGACCCCTGGATGGACCGGTTCCCCCAAGACGACTATGTGCCCTCGGCCCTGGAGGTCAGCGTCGTAGACGGCCGCCACTACGGAATTCCCCTCGACTTCCACCCCCTGGTCTTCTACTGGAACAAGGACCTCTTCGCCGAGGCCGGGCTCGACCCGGAATCGCCGCCGCGCAACCGGGCGGAGTTCCTCGAAGTCTGCCGCCGCATCCAGGAAGCCCGCATCGAGCGGAACGGGCGCCGTGTCCAGCCCTGCACCATCACCACGGACTGGCCCAACTTTCTCCTGTGGCAGCACATCTTCTTCTGCAACGGCGGAAGGATGTTCAGCGACGACTTCACGAAGGCCTGCTTCGACACGCCCGCCGGCGCGGACGCGCTCCGTTTCCTCCACGATCTCATTCACAAGTGGGGATACTCGCCGCCGAACACCCAGGGGCACGAGGGCATGGAGACCTTTCGTCGCGGTTTGTCCGCCATGGAGCTCAACGGCATCTGGATGCTGCCGTCGTTCAAGGAAACGGCGGATCTCAACTTCGGCGCCCGCGCCATGATCAACCTGGGGACGGGCGAGCCCGCCGTGCTGAGCGGCGCCCACACCATGGTTTTGTTCCGAAAGCGATGGATGGATCCCAAGAAAGTCGAGGCCTCCATCGCCTTTCTCAAATACATCAGCGACAACAGCCTGGAATGGGCGAAGACGGGCAACATCCCCACGCGCTATTCTCTGCTCGCGGACCCGGCCTTTGCCGCCCTGCCCTACCTGCCCTCCATCGCGGAAGACGTGGACCGTTTCACCTTTCCCGATTCGCACTACCGCTACACGGAGGGCATTCAGGAGATGATTCGCCAGATCAACCTCTGCCTGCTCGACAAGGTGGCGCCCAAGCCGGCCGTGGAAGAAGCGGCCCGCGTCGCGTCCCTGGCCCTGTCGCAGGATCCGGACTGACCCATGAAGTCACGCGTGTCCATAGCGCCGTATTTGTACATTGCGCCGCATCTGCTCTTTTTCACGGGATTCATCCTCATTCCCCTGTTCGGCGGACTCCTCATCAGCCTCAATCGCTGGTCCATCTACCGGGGCCGCGAGACCTTCGTGGGGCTGAAGTACTACCTGCGCCTCTTCGATTTCGATTTCACGCGAACCCAATACTTCTGGAAATCCCTCTGGGTGACGCTGCAGTTCATCGTGTACTACCTTCCGGTCCTCCTCGTCCTGAGCCTGGCGCTGGCCCTCCTGTTGCACCACTGCTCCAACAAGCTCGTCCGGGCGTGCGCGCAATTCAGCTTCCTGGTGCCGTCGGCCATTGCCGTGTCGGTGGTGGCCGTGGTGTGGCGCTGGATTTTCGGCTACGAGGCGGGGCTTGCGAATTATCTGCTCACGTCGACGGGCCTGCCGAAGGTCCCGTGGCTCGCCGATCTGCCCTGGGTCTGGGGCGCCCTCACGCTGCCCACGCTGTGGATGGGCGCCGGTTGGAGCGTGGTGTTGTTCTGCGTCGGCCTGCAGACCATCCCCGCCCAGTTGTACGAGGCCGCCCAGGTGGACGGCGCGGGACCCTGGCGCCGGTTCTGGAACGTCACCCTGCCGGGCCTGCGCCCCGTGACGGCCTTCATCGTGATCACCCAGATCGTGGGCGCCTTCGGCTTGTTCGCCCAGCCCCAGTTGCTCACCCGAGGCGGCCCGGGAAACGCCACCACGCCCGTGATGCTCTACCTCTACGGAGAGGCCTTCAACGGCCAGTATCCCCGGGTCGGCTCGGCGGTGGCCATGGGCTTCATGACCGGGGCCATCGTCTTTTCCATCGTATCGGCCGTGTACTTTCTGGTGGGCGCCCGCGCGGCCGCGGACTAAGGTTTGGCGCGGCCCGTCGCCCGGCCGCAGGAGGAACGGAATTCGGTGCTGTCTCCCGCCGAAAGAGCGTCTCAGGCCCTTCCATCGGCCGAAGAGACCGGCGGCACCGCGCCCCGCTGGACCCGGGACGTTGAAGTCCGTCGACCGGCGTCGCTCGTTCGTGCCGTCGGCGGCCGAAGAGGCCTCCGGCTTGTTCACTACGGCGCCCTCGCGGCCCTGGCCGTGGCCTTTCTCTTTCCCGTCTATTGGATGGTCATCACTTCGTTGAAGCCCGAGGCCGAGACCCTCCTCTGGCCGCCGACCCTGTGGCCTCGGATCTTCACCCTCGAGAACTACCGGGCCCTGATGGAGCGGTCTGCCGACGCGCCCGTGTTCCTGTGGTTCCGCAACAGCCTCGTCGCCGCGGCGAGCTATGCCGTGGCCTCCACCGTCATCAGCCTCCTGGCGGGATTCGCCGTGGCGCGCATGGAGTTCCCCGGGAAACGGCTCTACCTGAGCCTGCTCCTCATGGCCATGGCCATCCCCGGGATCATCCTGCTTCTGCCGTCCTTCATCGTGGTGGATTTCCTCGGCTGGGCCGACACCCTGTACGCCGTAATACTCCCCCACCTCGGCAACACCTTCGGCATCCTCCTCTTCGCCCAGTTCATGAAGCAGATCCCCAAGGATCTGGAGGACGCCGCCCGCATCGACGGCGCCACGGGCCTGCAGGTGCTCCGACACATCATGGTGCCCAACCTGCGCCCCGTCATCCTGACCCTTTTCGTCCTCAACTTCATGGGAAACTGGAACGACTATTTCTGGCCCTTCATCACCCTCTACTCGCCGGAAATGCGCACCATGCCCGTGGGGATGGTCACCTTGCAGGGCCGGTACGAACACTTCTACGGGATCATGACCGCCGGCGCCACGCTCATGGCCGTGCCGTCCATCGTTCTCTTCGCCCTCGCCATGAAGTACTACGTCCGTTCGATCACGTTGGCCGGAGCTTTGAAGGGGTAGTCATGCAGATCGTCCGAAGGATGCGCTTTTTTCTGCCGGGATTCGTTGCGCTGTGGGCCGCCGGATTCCTCAACGCCGGCTTCGCCGTTTCCATCGACCTCGCTCAAGAGGAATCCCATTACGTATGCGCGCCGGGCGAGACGGCCGTGGCGGCTTTCCGAATCACCAACCCCGGCGAAACCGAGGCCACGGGCCGGATCCGGTTCCACGTGCGCGACCGCCGAAACTTCGTCCTCGAGTCGCGCGAACAGGAAGTCGCGGTGCCGGGCGGCGAATCGGTCGTGGTTCGGTTCAGCGCGGACATCGCCGAGCCGGGATACTACGACGCCGAATGCCAGGGCCAACTCGGGGATCAGGTCCTGCCGCCGGTGCACGTGTCCTTCGTCCGCCTCTGTCCCCGGCCCGACCGAACGGGCGAGGGCCGGTTCGGACTCTACCGCCACGGCAGCCACGGTCTCGTGGCCGATCGGGAGCCCCTGGGGTACTACCGCTACTTCACCCGGACCGGCGTTCAATGGGCCACCGTGGACCTCTGGTGGAACGACGTTCAACCCGATGGGCCGGACACCTGGGAATGGGCCCTCTTCGACAAGCAGTTCGACGACGCCCGGGCGGCGGGGCTGACCCTGATTCCCCATCTGTTCGGCGTGCCCGAGTGGGCGGCCGCTTTTCCGACGAAAGATGGGAAGCCCGTGAACGCGTACGCCGCACGGATGTATCCTCCCAAGGACGAGGCCTCGTGGGCGGCGTGGGAGCGCTACGTCGAGGCCTTCGTCGGCCGCTACAAGGACCACCTGACCTACCTGCGCATCTGGAACGAGTTCGACACCGCCTTCTGGCGGGGCAGCTACGCCGATTTCGCCCGCCTGCTGCGCATCGCCTACGAAGCGGCCCACCGCGCCAAGCCCGACATCCAGATCGTCATCGACGTGGCCCTGGCCAAGGTCTCGGTTCTGGAAGCCCTGATGCAGGAAGGGGGCGGCGGCTTCTTCGATGTGGTGAGCATTCACAACTATCAGCTCGAAAAGGCCGTCCCGCCTGAACAGACCGCCTTTCTCGAAGAGTACCGGGCCTTCGTCGCCTGGCGCGACGAGCGGTGCCCCGACGCCGAGGTCTGGGAAAGCGAGATCTGCTGGCTCGCGGAACCCTGGGAGACGCCGAACTGGTACGGCCACGGCGAGGAGGCCCAGGCGCAGTATGCCGTGCGCGGAACCCTGCTGGCCCGGAGCGCCGGCATGGAAAAGGTCATCTGGTTTCCCTACCACTCCTGGCCCATGCGGCGGAACGACGAGCCCTACGAGCACGGCGGCGCGTTGATCCGGTACAACATGACCCCGCGCCCCGCCTTCGCGTCGTTTCACACCCTCGTGGCCCTGCTCGACGAGGCCGAGTTCAATCGATATCTCGAAACGCCCTCCGATTCCGCCTACCTGCTCGAGTTTCGGCTTCCCGACGGCCGATACGTGACCGTCGGCTGGACCATCGATCCCGAGGAGGAGTACGTCACGTTCGAAATCGACTCGGAGGAAGTCGCGTGCGTGTCCATGGAAGGAGCGCAACACCGTATCTTCCCGCGGAACGGACGGTTCGGCCTCCCGCTGGACCGGCGCCCTCAGTACCTGCTCACCGACACTCCGCTCCAACGGGTTGAAGGCGCCGCCCAGACCACCGGCTACGCGGTCCGTTGGGAAGTGTCGCCTCCCGCGGAGTCGGAGCTGTCCCGCCGCGTGTCCCTGGACTTCGAACCCCTCGACAACACGGGCGCGTGCCTGGAGGTGTCGCTCGAATATCCGGGCCTCGAGTGCGCGCCCTTCCGGAAGCGGGTGGACTTGTTCCAGGGCCGCGGGGCTCGGGTTGAAGGCAGCATCGCCGTGCCGATCCGAACCGGCTCCGGATCGATCCCGGCCCATCTCTCCATCGGCGAGATCGGCCGGAACCCGCTTCGCATCCCGATTTCCATCCCGACGGCGTGTGCCGAAGCCCCGCTGTGGCGCGCAGCATCGTCCCAGGCGGCTGAGCCCTGCACCGTCGCGCTGAAGACCCCGCAACAGGTGAGGGGGGCGCTGGTGACATTCCCCGAGGCGCGGACCTTCGACGTCCGGTTCGCCGTCCGAGAAGGAGGCCTCCTTCGGCCCCTGTCCGCACCCGGCGTTGTG
>CAYVOE010000201.1:5889-9140 GCA_964452795.1 uncultured Nitrospiraceae bacterium | reverse complement strand
CGAGGCCCTGCGGTGCAAGGAGTCCGGCGAGGCCCGGACCATCCTCTTCAACCTCAGCGGCCACGGCAACTTCGACATGAGCGCCTACGAAGCCTATTTCAGCGGCAAGCTCACCGACTACGACCTGGAGGATGCGATCCTGCGGGAGGCGGAGAAGGCCATCCCGAAGGTGTGACGCCGTGGGGTAGCCAGAGGAAGCTGCGTTGAAATCGACTTCAGATCGGGGAAAGCTCCTGCAAGGCGTGAATTTCGGCGGATTCGAGGCGTCCGGCAACTGGTACAAGGGAAACATTCACTTGCACACCACCCGTTCCGACGGGCGCTTGACTCCACACGAAGTGGTGGACCGATACCGGAACGCCGGGTACGACTTCATCGCCATTACCGACCACGAGTTCAACGCGGGCGGCAAACCCGTCAAGCCCCATCCCGCTGCGGAGCTCACGCAGCACGGGTTCCTGGTTCTGACGGGTGCGGAGTATGAACTCAGGCTCCGCAGGGAAATGGTTCACCTGTGTGCGATAGGACCGGGATTCGACACGGCTCCGCCAAGGGATGCCGAACCGGCCGCCGTGCTGCGCGACTGGTGGGAGAGGGGAGCGTTCGCCTGGTGGGCCCATCCGTACTGGAGCAACAACGGCACCGTGTTGCTCGAGGAATCGGATTTTCTGCCTGCGCTCGAAGTCTACAACCATAGCGCCGAAGTCGGCGACGAGAAGGGATTCAGCCGGGTCCACTGGGACCGTATGCTCGCCATCGGGAGGCCGCTGACGGCACTCGCGGTCGACGATGCCCACGCGGAACACGACGTGCACGGCGGATGGGTCATGGTCAAGTCGCCGAGACTCGATTCTGACGCGATCCTGGCGGCCTTGCGTCGTGGGGACTTCTACGCCAGTTGCGGCCCCATCATCGAGAGCGTCGCCTTCGATGAGAGTCGCAATCTTCGGGTGTGCTGCTCCCCGGTCGAACGGATCCGAGTTTACTCGCTTTGGGGCGGCACGACGACGGCGTGCGCCGAGTCGGGAAAACCGCTCCGGGAAGCGACGCTGAACCTGGATTGGTTTTGGAAGACGGACTTCTACAATTTCCTCCGGGTGGAGTTCGAGGACATGCAGGGACGCCGGGCGTGGACGCAGGCGGTGCTCAAGGCCCCGGCCGAGGCCAAGCGCGAGCCGTAGCCTTTGATCGACTCAGTCCCGGCGCTGGCCGTAGTAGGCCGTCGCGCCGTGCTTGCGCAGGAAATGGCGATCGAGCAGGGATTTCTCGATGGGCGCCCGGTCGGGCGCGAGGGCGAGGGTGTGAAAGGCCATGCGGGCGACCTCCTCGAGGACCGCGGCGTTCTCCACGGCCTTGAAGAGGGTCTCGCCCCAGGCGAAGGGGGCGTGCTTGGCCACCAGCACCCCGGGAAACTCGAGGGGATCGACTTCCTGGAACCGCCGCACGATGAGGCGGCCTGTGTTGCGCTCGTAGTCTTCGGCGATCTCGTCGTCGGTGAGGGGTTCCGTGCAGGGCACGTCGCCGTAGAAGTAGTCCGCGTGGGTGGTGCCGAAGCACGGAATGGGCCGGCAGGCCTGGGCCCAGCAGGTCGCGTAGTGGGAATGGGTGTGGACCACGCCGTAGACCTGATCGAAGGACTTGTAGATCTCGATGTGGGTCGGCGTGTCGCTCGAGGGCCGCAGGTCCCCTTCTTCTACCCGCCCCTCGAGATCCACCACCACCATGTCCATGGGGCGCATCTTGTCGTAGGGCACGCCGCTGGGCTTGATGACCAGGAGCCCTTCGGCACGGTCGAACCCGCTGGCGTTCCCCCAGGTCCCGAACACCAGCCCGCGACGCACCAGTTCCAGGTTCGCTTCCAGAACTTCCTGCTTCAGCGCTTCAAGCATGATTCCCTCCCGACGATAGCCCCGGGGCCCGGCCGTCGCGAATTCACGGCACTTCCGGGAGCCCCAACCTCCTCCCGCCTACGAGATATGCATGGTGGATCGCCCGCCGACCGTCGGCCCGGTCGAATCCCCGCCTTCGGTCATGCCGCGGCGTTCGCCCATTCCTCGGCATACCGAAGAAGGCGAGCCTCGATGGACTCGTAATCCGAGTACTGCATCAGTTCCGACCGCAGCTTGGCGGCGTTGCGCAAGTTGCGGAAATAGCCGGCGTAGAACTTGCGGAACTCGGTCGTGCCCAGGCGCTCGCCCTTTCTTTCGACATTCATGCGCAGGTGCCGCAGACAGACCTTCACCCGTTCCTCGGCGTCCGGTTCGGGAAGGTGCTCGCCCGTGCGAAGATAGTGCCGGGCCTGCCGGAAGATCCACGGGTTGCCGATGGCGGCGCGCCCGATCATGACGCCGTCGCAACCGGTCTCGAACATGCGCTTCACGTCTTCCGCTGAATTGACGTCGCCGTTCCCGATGACGGGGATGGACACGACCTTCTTCACCCGCTCGAGCCAGGTCCAGTCCGCCTGGCCCTGATGGGCCTGATCGCGGGTGCGGCAATGGATCGCCAGCGCCCGGACACCGGCCTGTTCGAGCATGCGGGCCACGTCGAGGATCACGATGCTCTGGGCGTCCCACCCCAGGCGCGTCTTGACCGTTACGGGCAGCCCGGTGCCGGCGATGACGGAGCGGACGATGGTCTCGAACCGGCCCAGATCGCGCAACAGACCGGCTCCCGCCTCGCGCAGGGCCACCTTCTTCACCCAGCAGCCGCAGTTGACATCGATAAAGTCGGGACCGGCCTGCTCGGCGACGGCGGCGGCCCCTTCCATCGACGTCTCGTTGCCGCCGAAGATCTGGACGGCCACGGGACGTTCGGCGTCGGTCACCTGGATCTTGCGCAGCGTCCGCCCCACATCGCGGACCAGGGCCTCGCTGCTGGCGAACTCCGTATACAGGAGATCCGCGCCGTACTCCTTGCAGATCAGGCGAAACGACAGGTCCGTGACGTCTTCCATGGGCGCCAGGGCCAGCGGTTGATGCAGCTCTATATTTCCTATTCTCATTTGTTTCCAGAATCGCAGATTTTCCGCCCCATTTCAAAAAAAGACCCGTCATCGACCGGGTTTCGTGTTAACAACGGGAAGGGGCCCGGAATTCTCCGGAGGACAAACGCGGATGAGGCACGGGGGATGCAAAAAGGGGTCCGCGCGGCCTCCACGGTCCCTGGGCGAGGGGGCCATGGAGATCCGCGCGGACCCGGGCGAAACCTACTGGCCGAGGCCGAGGATGTTCTCGTTCTTGAAGTTTACG
>CAYVOE010000201.1:0-5879 GCA_964452795.1 uncultured Nitrospiraceae bacterium | reverse complement strand
TTGAACAGGGTGTTGTCTTTGGGTCCGAACCAGCCTAGGGCCCAGCGGCGGTTGTTGCCGCCGAAGATGTTGGTTGTGGTCCCCCACTCCCATTTCTCGCGGGAGATGTGCCCGTCGCACCAGATCACGTTGACATGACCGTCGTGGCGGAAATGGAGGCTCGGATTGGTGAATCCCCAGTCCGGGTTGCCGTTGGGATGGTCGGGGGTGGTGAACAGGGGCGGCTCGATGAATCCGTACTCGATGAGGCCGTCCGGCAGGGCGATGGCGGTGTCGGCGAACATGATGGTCTTGCCGGGTTCCCGAACGTTGCTGTCGCGGGTCGAGTGCCTGGGGGCGGTCATCCAGTCGTGCATGTAATAGGTGCCCCCGATGTAATCCTTGTTGTACCCGTAGCCGCCCGTGCCGGATTCAAACGCGTTGTCCACCTCGCCCCGCTTCTTGTAGAAACTGAACTCGGGACATTCCTTCACCCGCTCGTCGGGCATGTATTCGGCGAGGGGACCCATTTTGGGATTGAAGTCGCTGGTGGGATCGGGCGTCGGGCGAACCCCGTGCCAGCGGATGCGGCCTCCGAAGCCTTCATTGACGTCGGGCGCCGCCAGGCAGTACAGGCCTTTGGACTCGCTCGCGTACATGGTATTGGCCAGGTACAGTTGGCGAAGGTTGTTCATGCATTGAACCGAGACCGCCTGGGCGCGCGCCCGGCTCAGCGCGGGCAGCAGAAGTCCCGCCAGAATGCCCAGGATGGCAATCACCACGAGCAATTCGACCAACGTGAACCCGGTCCGCCTCGAGCGGATGCAATACTCCTGCGGTGTGAACACAGTTCATCTCCTCGATGTAAATCGGCCCCAACCACGCCCGCCGGCGTGGCACACCACGTCATCGCTGGAAATCGTTGAGGAGAGAAAGCGGCAGGAATAGAAGGAAGCATCTATCCTGCGTCAACTCTTCTCGCGAAGTTGTCGCTGGAAACTCGCTGCGGGGAGGTCTTCTGGCTTCCGGATCGTCCTACTCGGCGCGCCTTCCCGTCCGCGTTCGGACAGTGGCTTCCATGCGCCTTTCGTCCCCGGTCACAGCAGCGCGACTGCGGTGGACTTGCACCACCTTCCCTGGTCCTGCAGCGACCCGGCCCTCAAAACAAGAAGGGCCGATTGCGGGGTTGGATTGGTTGTGTTTGTGGTCCCTCCTGATGCCTGACTGCGAAATGCCCCAAGTAAGGCGCAGTATACCCCAGCCCCCCCGCCCTGTCAACGACGGTTCGAGTACTTTCTTAGGTGAGGCAACGAATCACCGTTCGAGTACTTTCTTACTTGAGGCAACAGGCGACGGAAGAAACTCAATCTTCGGGGCGATGCTGCCGAAAATAGACCCCGGGAAAGCACCGCTCCCCGACGGACGCTCGGCGGCCGGTCGGGTCGGCATGCCGCGGGCGGTTGCGGCGAAACCAGGAATAACAGCATCGTTCACGGAGGAATGGCAACCATGAAGCACATCACCCGACTCACCCAGAGCGCCCCCCGTCGCGCGGAAGAGTGGCAGGAATTCGTCTGCATCTTCAACCAGTTCCTGGCGGACGGCCTGGGCGCCAAGGGCGGCGCGTCGCCTTTCGTCAGCGTCATCGAAGGCAAGTGCGATCTGCCCACCCCGAGCTGACGGTACCGGGTTTGAATCGACGGCGCGCCGGGTCGGGGGGATCCGGCGCGCCCTTCTTTTTCTCCGCACGCTCCGTTTGGCCGAGCATTTCGGGCAAATCCCGCACGCAAATCCTCGAAACACCCTTGACAGGCTGAAGAAACGGTCTTCCCTGCCGATAAATCGTCCGGGCACGCGGGCCGCACGGGCCATGCAACGCGTCCCGGGTACGGTACGGTCGAGCCTCACCGACCGCACGTCCACCCTACCCGGCGGCCGGGCTTCGTTCGTGCCTGCGGAAACGGACCGAACCACGTTCGGGAAGAGTACACATTCAGGCGGGGCGGGGCGGGACACAGGCCCTGAAAGCTGCGGTCCCGAGCCGAATCCAACGAGGAAGCTGACCATGCTGGGACACTGCATCAGGGTCATGGGGATTGGCGGAACGCTGTTAGGGGTGGCTTGGCTGTCCTGCGGGTGCCCCGCCACGGGGACGGTGGTGTATTTTGACGATCCCGGTCTCGAGGCGGCGATCCGTCAGGAGCTGGGGCATCCCTTCGGCCTGCTCCATCGGGAGGATCTCCTGGGACTCCAGGTTCTGGACGCCCGGAACCGCAACATCGCGGACCTGTCGGGTCTCGAATTCTGCACGAACCTCCTATGGCTCGATCTCGACACCAATCGGATCTCCGACCTCACTCCCCTGGCCAATTTGACCAACCTGATGGTGCTGAACCTGGACAGCAATCAGATCTTCGATATTTCGCCCCTGGCGGGCCTGGTCAACCTGGATTCGCTGTCGCTCTTCGACAACCAGATAGCGGACATCCAGGCCCTGGTCACCAACGCCGTGAACGGCGGCCTGGGCGCAGGCGATCACGTGGTCCTGGACGTCCGCCACCTCAACGAGACGGCCCTGGCGGTGGACGTGCCGACCCTTCAGGGCCTGGGCGTCAACGTGATCACCGTGGTCCCGGAAGGATAGAACCCGTCCCGCGGACGCGCCCGAGTTCGGGCGGCGGCCGGGACGGCGAGCGGGCCGGGTCCTCATCCCGGGGTTCGCGGCGAGGCGGAACACCGGCGCCCGCGGCCCGGGGACGCGACCCCGGCGCAAACGCGATAAGGGCAGGGCGCATATGACTCGAGCGAAGTCGTTCCATTGGATTCCGGGCTGGCTGGCGGTCCTGGCGGCGGTGTCGCTGACGGGGTGTCCCACGGCCACCTCCCCCCTTCTCTCGGTGACTCCCCGCGTGTTGAACTTCGGTTCGTCGGGAGTTCAGGAGAGCATCGCCATCCTCAACAACGGCGGGGGCACCCTCGAGTGGACCGTTGAAGAGGACATCCCTTGGCTGACCGTCGACAAATCCCTCGGCTCGACCACCACCGAAACGGATCGCGTCAAGCTCGCCGCCTCGCGCGACGGGCTGATGCCCGGCTTGTATTCGGGCACCGTGACGGTGGTGTCCAACGGCGGCACCGAGACGGTATCCGTGGCCATGAAGGTGCCGGGGACGCCCCAGCTCGAGGTGTCGCCGCAGGTGGCCAACTTCGTGGGCGACCAGGATACGGCGGTCTTCACCCTGCGCAACACGGGCGACGAGGCCCTGACCTGGAACCTGGGCCTGGCGGATCCGGGCAATTCGGAAGCCCTGCTGCCGCTTCCGGCGGGCGTGACGGCGTCCCCCGCCCTGGGCGGCATCCCCGCCGAGAGCGAGATCGATATCGAGGTCGAGATCGACCGGGCGGTCCTGGGCGACGAGCCCGCCTCGATCGTGCTGCGGATTGTGTCCACGGGCGGATCGCAGACGTTGACGTTGAACCTCGTGGGCGACGCCGGATCGGCCTTGACGGTGGACCCTCAGGTGCTCGAATTCGGCACCGACACCACCCAGCTCACCCTCGACGTCTACAACAGCGGCGCCGCAGGCAGCGTAATCAACTTTAACCTGACCACGGACCGGCCCGACCTGATATTCTTTGAGCCGGCCGCGGGGAGCAGCACGGGAACCAACAACCTCGTGAAGGACGTCGTGAGCGTGGCGGTGACCCTCGATCGGGGCGCGCTGAAGGGCGAATCCGACGGCGGGAAGGTCTTCGTGAACGTGCCGGGCTTCGCCCCCGTGGAAGTGCTGGTGACCGCCGAGGCGGCTCCGATCAAGGTTGAGGGCGCGGTAAACCGGTCGCGCCAGCCCTTCATCATGCGGTTCGTGTTCCTCCTGCGCGACAGCCTGGGCAAGACCATCGACAGCAACGACCCGGAAATCCTCGAGACCCTTCAGACGGCGTTCACGGTTGAGGAGGACGGCACGCCGCTGGACACCGACGAAACCAACCTCTTCGTCGACGACGGAAAGAACCTCAAGTACAACACGGTGCTGCTCCTGGATTACACGGGAAGCATGTACCACGCCACGGAAGTCCCCGGCGCGGCCATCGATCGCATGGTCGCCGCCGCCAGGGAATTCGTGCGCGACGTGCCGCCCTCCTACCGCGTGGCGGTGATGGAGTACCACGAACGGCAGCAAGTGAACCGCCTGATCCACGGGTTCTCGACGGCGCGTCAGCCCATCCTCGACGCCATCGACGCCTTCTCGGTACCTCCGGCCGAGCACGGCGCGTCGGAGCTGTTCGACGCGCTCCAGGCCGCCGTGGACCTGCTCGCCAACGAAGACGTCCAGGTGCTGCCGCTGGACGACGCCGACGTACGGGCCGTGGTCTTTATCTCCGACGGTCGCGACACGTCGTCCAAGATCTCGGCCGAAGAGCTGGTCCGGTCGGCGAAGGACAACCGGGTGCGCCTCTACCCCATCGGGTTCGGGAAGGCCCTGAACACGCCGCTCCTGGTTCAGTTGGCGGAAGAGACCGGAGGCCACTACTACGCGGCGCCGACCGTGGACGCCCTGGTCAATCTCCTGGAGAACGAAAGCGCCCTGGGGCCCGCCGCGCCCGGCGAGGTGGTCAAGGATCTCTCGCGTCAGGTGGTCCTGACCTATAACACCCTGTTTCAGGACGGCACCCACAACTACCTGATCACCGTCGAATACGAGGGCAAGCAGGGACACTTCGAGCGGGACGGCATCTACGCCCTCGGGGGCGACGTCCGGGCGGGCCAGATCGCGCTGACGACCTCGGGAATCGAGGCCGACGGCACGGCCGAGGTCTACATGCGGGCGGAATACGTGCCGCGCAACGTCACGCAGATCCGTTTCCGGCTCATCACCGACAAGCCCTATACCCTGGAGTGGCCCGAGAACGGGCTTCTCGAGGACTGGGTGCTCGTGGATGAAGGCGGAGGCGTCTATACCCTCCTGACCACCGAGGACCGTCCGCTGCGCTATTCGTCCTTCGGCAACCTGCTGAAGATACGGTTCGAGAACCTCGGCCTGCAGCCCTTTTCGCTCGGGTTCCGGATCGACAACCGGATTCTGGTCAATCCCCCCTTCACCAAGTATTTCCAGTACCCCGATTTCATCGTGATCTCCGAGGAATCGGCCACCGCCACGGTCCTGCCCATTCAGTTGGAGCAGGGCTTCGACCCGGACGCGCCCGACGCGTGGAACCGGGACGGCGACCCGGCGGCGGACTTCGATGACCGCTTCCCCGACGACAAGGTGATGTGGTAATGCGAAGCGTTCAATTTCGTGCCCCACGACGGCGCAATTTCCCCGTGCGGAGTAAGGAGCGATCTATGTCGCGCTTGGCCTTCCGACTGTCGACCCTGGCCCTGCCGGCGCTGCTTCCGGCGCTGTTGGGCTGCCCCACCGGCGGCGGCAGTTCCAGCCTTTCGGTCTATCCCAACGCCTTCGACTTCGGGACGGCCCGAACTTCCGACTCCATGACCGTATCCAACGCCGGTTCGGGCCGGATGACGTGGTCCATCGAGGGCCTGCCCGGATGGCTCGAGGCCTCTCCCGCTTCCGGCGCCACCGATACTTCCCAGTTGGTCACCCTCACCGTCGACCGCACAGGGATGCCTCCGGGCGAGTACGCCCAGGAATTTACGGTCGTCTCCGGCGGGCAGGAGGTGCTGGCGCTGGCACGCATGGTCGTCGAGGGGGAGGCGGCGGGTCCCCTCCTGCACGTCGGGCCCGCCTCGCTCGAATTCGGCACCGACACCTCGACCCTCGGGCTCACCGTTTCGAACAACGGCGGCGGCACGTTGGATTGGAACCTCGAAGAGGACATCCCCTGGCTCCAGGTCTCCAAGACCTCCGGCGCGGTGGACGGCGGCAAGAGCGACG
>CAYVOE010000200.1:0-9147 GCA_964452795.1 uncultured Nitrospiraceae bacterium | reverse complement strand
ACGTTGATCTCCCAGATAAACTTGAGGATCTGGAGGATGGTGTCGAACTGGAGCGCGATCCAGGCGCTGCCCAGGACCACGGCGGTCCCGAGGACCTTGCCGACCCGGACATAATGGCCGGGAGCGCGGTTCGGCACGAGGGGGGTATAGATGTTGTGGGTGAGGAGGCCCGAACTCGTCAGCATCAGGGCGTCGACCGTCGACATCAGGGCCGCCATGAGGCAGGCGATCATCAGGCCCACCAGCCCCAGGTGGAGCGGCCCCAGCAGGTCGCGGGTGGCGAACCCCCAGACCCGGTCGGGATCTTCCACGCGGCCCGCATAGAGCACCAGCGCCACCAGGGCGAAATAGCCCCAGAACACGGTGCAGATGCGCTTGAGGAAGTTGCCGAAGGTGAGCCCCCACCGGGCGGTGGACTCGTCCCGGGCGGAGCCGGTTCCCACCAGCATGTTGGGCTGCACCACCACCGTGAGGGTGCCCATCACCATGAGGGCGGCGATGTAGTACCACGTAAAGTCGATGCTCAGCGGCGACCCGAAGATCTCGAAGCTCGACTCCGGCAGCCGGTCGTGGACGACGCTCATGGCGCCGGTGATGCCGCGGGTGCCGTACTGCTCGTTCAGCGCGTGCCATCCGAAAGGGATCAGCATCAGCGACAGGAGGAGGATAAAGATCCCCTGGAGGGTGTCGGTGAGGAAGGCCGCCTCGAGGCCGCCCATCACGGCGTAGATCAGCACGACGGCGCAGACCGCCCAGATGATCAGCGACTCGCTGAGGTAATGGATCTGGACCGCCGGGCGCCGTTCGAGCAGCACGGTCCGTTCCGCCCGCTGCGCTTCCGTCAGCTCCCCGTCGGGGAGCACTTCGAGGGCCTCGCGCCGTTCGAGCTGATCGAGCGTCAGGATACTTTGCGCCGCGCCCTCCTCCCGCTCCAGGGCCCGCTCGTAGGCCCGGAGGTATCGGGTGCGGTCCTCTTGCGAGAACTCCGCCACGGGTTTGGGCGTGATGGCCACGATGGTCTTGGTCATGGCGCTGAATCCGAGGGCGATGAGGCTCATCATCCCCACCGACCCGATGACGGCGTACACGCCCGCCATGGCCCGCGACCCGTAGCGTTCGGCGAAGTAATCGCCCATGGTGAGGACCCGCAGCCGACGGAGCCACGGCGCGATGACCCAGTACATCGGCGTGGCCAGCAGGTAGAGCAGGGAGGACCAGATCCCGGAGGCGCCGTTGACGTAGGTCGTGGTGGTGACTCCCACCGCCGTGTCGGCCGACGTGCCCTGTCCGAAGGCGGCGAAGATCTGAACGAACTTGCCGAAGCGCCGGCCGGCAAGGAAGAAGTCTTCCGGGTTCGAGATGCGCCGGGAAGACCACACGCCGATGGCAATGACCGCGGCAAAGTAGGCGAGGATGACGGCCACGTCGATGAACAGCAGTCCAAACATCAGGAGCCCCCACGGTCCGGGGAAGGAGGAGTCTCGCCCTGTCAACGACCGACGGCAGCATATGCCGGGAACGGCCTCGAGTCAAGGCTTTCGTGCAACTGAGACGCCGAAAAGTGTTCGAATTGATCACACCTCTTGACACAAGACGCAAGTTGGAGTACGGTCTGTCACAGGAGCGGGTTGGGACGGATGGGCCGAGCGTCCGCAGGGCCCGGTAAGGCGCTGACCCGGGGGCCGGCGTCGCTGCGGGTCGAGTTGCAGCAGCGGTTCACAGGTGTCCGGGGAGTCCTAAACGCAGTGCGGGCGGCGACGAAAGGTCTCGAGTGCTCGACCGCCTGCCGGCAAGGAGTGAACGGCCATGAGAAGACGCGGTTTCACCTTGATCGAGCTCCTGGTAGTCATCGCCATCATCGGCATCCTGGCAGCCATCCTGCTGCCCGCCCTGGCCCGGGCCCGCGAAGCGGCGAATCGGGCCTCCTGTCAGAACAACCTCAAGCAGTTCGCCATCATCTTCAAGATGTTCGCGGGGGAGAACAAGGGCAAGTTCCCTCCGTCCATCCAGTACGTCCCGTGGGACCAGTCGAGCTGGTTCAGCATCGCCGGCGAAACGGTATATCCGGAGTATATGACGGACATCCATATTATGATATGCCCGTCCGACTCCAATGTGTCGGCGAACGGCTACGGCGAATACCCGCAGCGCATCGAGGATCTGACGAAGTCCCTCGGCGGCACCCAGGACGCGCGAAAGGCCTGCCTGGCCCGCTGGCTTTCCGAACCGGTGTCGTACTGTTACAACGCGTGGCTGGCCAGCACCTTCTCTCAGGCGACCATCGTCGTCGCGCAGAAGACCAATACCTACCGCGCCTCGACGGATATCCTCTTCGACGCCGGTGCGGACGGGACCTACGGTCAGGTGCACGGGTCGTGTCCCAGCTACCTCTTTCTCAAGCGTTGTGGCAACGCCATCTGCGGCGACCAGGACCTGGACAAGGACGGCTGGGCCGGCTTTGACGACGACGGCGTGACGCAGATTCCTTCGAGCTATCCGCGCCTCAAGGAAGGGATCGAACGGTTCCTGATCACCGACATCAACAACCCCGCCGCCGGCGCCAAAGCCCAGAGCACGGTGCCGATCATGTGGGACGCCTACGCCGAGAACTGGGAGGGCGACCACTACCAGAAGGGCGCCATCCGGTTCAACCACATTCCCGGCGGGTCGAACGTCCTCTACATGGACGGCCACGTCGAGTTCCAGAAGCTGCAGGACGGGAAATTCCCCATCGGCACGGCAACCAAGGCGAGCCCCAACTCCATCGGCGGGTTCCTGATCAACACGCCGGGGCAGCCCACCACCCGGTGGATGAACTACGTCAGCTACATCTCCGTGTAGCGTTTACACCTCTGCCGTTTCGTGCGGGGGGCCGGCACTGCGGCCTCCCGCGCCTTCTTGCGGCCCGCGAAGTCCGCGGATCCTCACGCGGGGTGTTGAAATTGCGCTTTCGGGAGGGAGTCCATGCATTGCCGCCCTTTGCTGACCGTGGTTCTTTTCGTCCCATTTCTGCTTGGTTCCCGCCTGTGGGCGCAGGAGCCGCTGATCAAAGCCGACAACCCTGATCCCGCTGCCTTGCCCACCCTGTCCGTCCATCAACGGGACGCGCTGCTCCTGGTCCGGGCCGCCTTCCCCAACGTGCCGGACTTTGCCTGCGACGCCTGGTGCTACGAATCGGCCATGGACTGCATCGGCATCCGCGCCATCGAAGGCGGCCGGATCGAACTGACCCATCGCGACCGCGAACATCCCCGGGTGCTCTACGTCACCGTCGTGACGCCGGAACCGGGAGCAGTGGATTTCCGCGTCCGGGTCGAGCGCGCTCCCGGTACGACCGAGCCCCTGCCCGACCGGCTCGTCACGCCGAACCTGTGCTGGCAACTGATCCCCGCCCCCGGATTCGCCAGCGCCCCCGACCCTTACCCCGACTTCGTCAAGCGCTGCTTCATCTTCACGGACAAGGGGAGGACCTTCCTGCACGAAACCCGGCGAGGCGCGATTCCCGTGCGTCCGGCCACGGACAAGGAGAACAATCCGCCCTGGGTGCAGATGTACGTCGGGGAATGGCAGGAAGTGCCGGAGACGTCGCCCACCTCGTGGGCCGCGTACAGCAGGGACCGGTACCTCACCACGGTGATCGGCGCGGAATCCCGCGACGGGCGCTACCTGGCCGCATTGGTCAACGATACCGCCACGGGCATGGCCCAGGCCTGGCACGACTGCATGCACAACAATGCCCAGTGGGCGCCGGCCAGCGCGCCCGTGGAAGAGCGGACATGGCACGTGAAAGTCTACGTCATGGAGAACAGTCCGAGGGCCCTGCTCGAGCGCGCGACACGGGACTTCCCCGAGCTGCCGGGCGCCGACAAGGCGAAGGCCGCCCTCGAGCGCGCGGGAGACGACTGATGGGGTTCGCAAGGGCATGGGCGCTCGCGGCGGGGCTTGCATGGTGCTGCGCCGCGTATTCGGAAGATCCGCTGCAACTGTGGACGGAACGATTCCGTTTTCGCGAGCCTCCCGTATCCACCGAAGGCATTTGCGCCGGGACCGTGGGCGGTTTGCCCGGGTTTACCGTCCATCCCGAGGCTTCCGGGCCGCGCCTCGTCCGGGTCTCGCTGCCTTTCCCGCCGGCGGCGCTGCCCGCAGACATGTCCCTTCGGGCGCGCGTCGACGGCCGCGAAGTCCCCGTGGACGTCCGCGTGCTGACGCGCCATCCGGGGCTTCCGTCGAGCGTCCGTCGGGCCCTCATAACGCTCCCCTTCGACTTTGAATCGACGGGCCCGCATCCCGTGGAACTCGAGCTGGCCCCTCCGGTTTCGGAGGATCCGGCGCCGCCCGCGGCCGAAGACGGCTTGGCCTTCCAACTGGCCGGAAACACGGTGACCCTGTCGGAAGAAGGCCTGCGGGTGGAAACGGCCCGGGGCGCGTGGACCGCATCGCCCATCGTGCCTCCTCGAACGGCCGCCGTTCCCGGCACGGCCGAGATCATCGAATGGGGCCCCCACTATCGCTGGGTGCGGTTGCTCCTGCCCGATCCCGAGGGGCCGCGCATCCTCGAGGTGCGCGCCGATGCCCTGGGCACCGTCACCCTGCAGCTCCACTTCCAGCATCGAAAGAAGAGCGACGGCTTCGCTCCCGACCTGGGCTGGCGCCTGGAAGGCATCGAGGCGGAAGGCCAACACGACTTCGCCGACGGCGTCCCCTTCGTCCTGTGCGGCAAGAGCGGCGCCCGCGTCCTCTTTCCCCTGGCCCCGTTCCAGCGCCGGGGAACCGTGCACGCCGAGACCGACGGCGGCACGCCGCGCATCGAGTACTTCCGCTGCCGCGCGGAAGACGAGCTCGCCGTTCCCAACACGGCCTGGCGTCGCGCAGCCGTGGTGGTGACGCCCCTCGAGAAGGGGGAGTATAGCGCCCTGCTCGAGCCGGACCTCCCCGTGACTGTGACCGCGGAGGCCTACGACGCCGTCTACGGCTCGGGCCTCCCCCTCAATCTCGCCCTGGCCCCGGAGGTGGCGGACGCCCTGGAGCATGCGGCGCACGCCGCCCGAAACGGCACCCTCGTGGGCGACGACTTCGGCAACATCACCCGCTACGACGCGGCCGTCGACGGCCCCGCGCCCCACGCCATGATGCGGATCAACAACGCCGTGCCCATGCTCGAGGCGGCCTACCGCCGGGGCGACGCGGATCTGCGCGACGCCGCCCTTCTGTGGTGTTCCAACACCTACGACCTCGGTATCTGGTGGGGCGATGAGACCGACGTCGACGGGTGGCAGCGGGACTACAGCCAATTCGGCGGCACACGCCATCCCATCGCCGACGACCGGCCCGACGATCCGCGCTTCCAGTGGCGGAGGAATCCCGCCTTCGATTTCTGCACCAAGGGTTTCGACAGTTTCTTCTACGCCTACGAGGAAACGGGCGACCCCCGCATGAGCACGGCCCTCCTCGCGCAGATCGAGTACGCCCGGGAGCACATCCACAGCGACCGCAACCCCGGTCAGACGCGCAACGTGGGCATCGTATCCGATTTCCTCCGCCTGTACGGGTTCACCGGCGTCGAGACCTACCGCGACGAGGCCCTCAAGCAGTTTCGCGAACTCCGGACGCGCCTCTCCGACGGCGACCTTTTCTCCCAGGGCGGCGAACCCTTTTATCCCGACCCGCCCTTCATCGACGACGACGCGCACGGCTACAAATATCCCTTCCCCAAGCCGTATATCCTCGGATACGCGCTCCAGGGGCTGCCCAAGCTCCTCGAGGAGTACCCCGACGAGCCCAAACTGCGAGACGTGGTGCGGGCCGTGGCCGATTTCCTGGCCGAGGCGCAGGACCCGTCCGGCGGCTGGCGCTATCCCCATCCCCGGAGCAGCCTCCTCTCTTTCGGTCAGGCCCACGAGGCGGCTGCCGTGATTGGCCGCGCCGCGAAAGTCCTCGAAGCGCGAGGCGAGAACATCGACGGACTGCTGGACGCCGTCGAGCGTGTGCTTCGGGCTTCGGTCCTCACCCACCGCAAGGCCGGGACGTTCCTCACCAACGTTTCCGGCTGGGAGACCTCGACGGGCGCCCTCGACGGCCCCGAAGCGATCTACGACCTCTACGCGAAACCGGCCGATCGCGACCCCAGCCGCGACTACGACGAAGGCAAGATCGCCCTCGGGATAATTCCGCCGGAAAACTCCGCCCACCTGTACGAGGCCCTGCGGTTCTACCTCGCGCACCGGCCCGTCGAGCGCCTCTACCATGCCTCCGATCCGCTGCGCCGGGTGTTGGCTCGGGTCGAGGATAGCCGCCTTCGGCTGGAGCCCGTCGGACAGGGCGCCGCGCTCCGCGTGTCTCCCGCCGACGCGCCCGACGTCTCGGTGGTGCTGCAGGGACCCGAGAGCCTTGGCCTCCCCGGGTGGGATTTCGAGACCCTGGAACCGGACTGGCAGCTCGATCCCGACTCCGGCGCGCGGTGGTACCAGGTCGAGGGCGATTCTTTGACGTTCGTGTCCACGTTCATTCCTCGGCTGGACTCGGTCGAATGCTCCTACACCGTATGGTCGCACGACGACGCCGCGCCCCCGGAGAGCCTTGTCCTTTCCACGAGCGTTGCCGGGGGCGACGCCTTCGGTCCGGCGTCCGCCGTTGAGGCAGGATACGCCGTTGCGACGAGTTCCGACGGGCGCTGGACGGCGACCGTCGCGGCGGACCGACCCGAGACCGATTCCCCGGCACCCTCCGACGGCCGTCTTGGCCTGCAGGTCCGGGTCGAGCCGCGGCTCCATGTGCCCACGACCGCGCGCTTTGCCGTATATCTGGTCGAAGGGTCGCCGGAGGAGGTGCGCACACGTCGCGACCGGGACCTCGCGCGGTGGCGCCGGGCGCCCGCCGTCGCGCCTCGGTCCGTGGCCTATCGCGACATCTACGGCGTGCGCGACCGCATGCCCCGATGGTACGAGGCGCACACCGCCGACCGCGTATTCGACGGGGCCTGGGAGAACGCGGACGTGCCCTTCGACGTCTGGCGTGCCCGGACGCGCGAGCTCCTGCTCGACCGCTTCGGCGAGGCCCCGGCGCGGGTGCCCTTCGAACCTACGGTGCTCGAGGAAGAGCGGCGCGACGGCTACGTGGCCCGGAAGATCGCGCTCAACATCAGCCAATACTGCCGGATCCCCGCCTACCTGCTTGTTCCCGACGGCGAGGGGCCCTTCCCCGGCATCGTCGCCCTCCACGACCACGGAGCCCATTTCCTCATCGGCAAAGAGAAGGTGATCCGGCCCTTCAATGCGGCCCCTGAGATCGCGGCCGACGCGCAGGAGTGGGTGGACCAGTACTACGGCGGCCGCTACATCGGCGACGAGCTCGCCCGGCGCGGCTACGCGGTCCTCGCCATCGACGCCACCTTCTGGGGCGAACGGGGCCGACGGGACGGCGTGCTGTTCGAAGAGCAGCAAGCCCTCGCGGCCAACATGATCCAGCTCGGCCATAGCTGGGCCGGCTACAACGCGTGGGACGACCTCCGCAGCGCCGAGTTCCTGCAGGGCCTGCCGATGGTCGACCCCGACCGCATTGGCTGCCTCGGCCTGTCCATGGGCGCGTACCGCACCTGGCAGCTCTGCGCCGCCACCGACATCGTGAAGGCCGGCGCCGTCATCTGCTGGATGGGCGATCTCGAAGGCTTCATGGTCCCGGACCAGAACCAGACCAGGGGCCAGTCCGCGTTCTCCATGATTCATCCCGGGCTCTACCGTCACCTGGACTATCCGGACGTGATGTCCATCGCCTGTCCCAAGCCCATGCTGGTCTTCGCGGGGCTGCAGGACGGCCTGTTCGCCGTCGACAGCGTCGAGCGGTGCTTCGACAAGCTCCGCGGCGTATGGGATTCCCAGGGCGCCTCCGATCGGTTGGTGTGCAAGTTCTTCGACGTTCCCCACCTGTTCAACGAAGAGATGCAGGACGAGGCCTTCCGGTTCCTCGATACACACGTGAAGAGCACCGCGGATTCCCCCTGAGCCCTTACACGCCGCAGGAACAGAAGGACCGCGCTGGACGGGGATGTGAGCCTGCCCCCTCCCGTCATTGCGAGGAGCGATCGCGTGTGTAAATGCTTGCGGTAGGAGGCTTTTACGAGGATCCAACCCATACCGTCTCTGATCGCCCACACATAAGCGACGCGGCAATCTCACGTGAGCCATTGACGAAGATGCGAAGTCCTGCCATAGGTAAAGATTGCCGCGTCGCTCCTGCCTGGGTACGCATCGAGGGTATGGGCACAACCACAGGCTGTTCCTCCGTTTGTCTGTACCCCCACAGGAGTCCGCTCCTCGCAATGACGGGTGGAGGCATGGCTCACGAGCCCTTTGAGCGCAGTCCTCGTCGTCCCAGGTGGGGAGGGGAACCCTCACCGCCCCGTCCAGCGCAGTCCTTGTCGTGTTACGACGGGTGGGGCGGATGTCGATGCCGCAACGGTCGGGCCGGGCCTACGCCGACTCGGTCTCGTCCGCCGGCAAGTCCACGAGGGCTACGCCCCGGTGCAGCCAGTCGCTGAGGATCGTCGGCTGGGTCACGCACTTCTCGGCGATGGTCCGGTTGGCGTCGGACAACCGGATCGTGGCCGTCACCAGGCGCTCGTCGAAGTAGCCCGCCTCCTCGATGACGTTCCCATCGGGATGGACGATCTTGCTGTTGCCGTGGGAACCGCTGAGGTCCTTCGTACTGGCGGGCGCGTTGGCCATCACCAGAAAGATGTAATTCTCCGTGGCCCGCGCGATGGGCATGGCCCGGTAGGCCGAGAGCTTGTACTCGCTGTCGAGGCCGCTCTCATGGCTGCAGAAGTAACAGATCTGTGCGCCCGCCACCGCCGGCAGCCGAACCAGTTCCGGATAGCGCACGTCGTGACAGACGATGAAGCAGGAGGGGACGTCCGCCACGGTGTACACGGGCAAGACGGTTCCCGGTTCGCACCAGGATTCCGCGAGGAAGGTCTTGGCGTAGCGGCCCCGCACAACGCCGCCCCGGTAAAAAAGGCGAATTCATCGAGATCATCGGCGCGACTGGAAACAACCTCAAAAACGTCTCCGCAAAATTCCCGCTCGGCACGCTCACCTGCGTCACCGGCGTTTCCGGCTCCGGCAAATCCACCCTCACGCTGGACACGCTTTT